>CAQBGY010000867.1 GCA_948759685.1 uncultured Eubacterium sp. | reverse complement strand
TGGATAAAATATCTTATATGTCCGGAGATAGTAATGTTGTCAGGAATTTTGCCAATATTGTGCCTAAGAAGCCGTTTGCGGATGATATTTTAGATTTTGTCAACGATATATCAAAAGAGTTGATGCACAGCCCTGAAGCCAAAGCTTTTCCGGATGTAGCGACTTTAGGATTTTGGCTCAGGAAATCGTCCGTTTTATCTTTAAAGGAACGGTTTCTGTCAAATGAAAATATCTTTCGCATGGGTCGGGGAACAGCGTTCCATATTGCGCCCTCTAACGTCCCGGTGAATTATGCGTATTCGTTTTTTACGGGATTGCTTTGCGGCAATGCAAATGTTGTGAGGATTCCGTCGAAAGAGTTTCCTCAAGTGGAGATCATTAACAGGGCAATCAGTAGGGCGCTTGAAGGGCATCCTGATATAAGACCCTATATTGCCTTGGTGCGCTATGAGCGCAATAAGGAAGTCAACGACGCCCTGTCTGCCTTGTGCGATGTCCGTGTTGTCTGGGGCGGAGACGCTACTATCGCGGAGCTGCGTAAATCTCCGCTGCCTCCGAGGGCGGAGGAAATTACCTTTGCGGACCGCTATTCTTTGGCAGTGATTGATTCCGATGAGTATGTCCGGTTGATAGAAAATGATACGGATAACAAGGGTAAGAACCGGATTGCGTCAGACTTTTATAATGATACCTATCTTACCGACCAAAACGCATGTACCAGCCCCCGGGCGGTAGTTTGGACGGGCAGTGTGAAAGAGAAGGCGAAAGACATTTTCTGGGACAGCTTGCTGGCATTGGTAAAGAAGAAATATTACTTCCAGCCCATACAGAGTGTGGATAAGATTTCTGTAGAATATATGGCATCCGCTTCCGGCCTTGGCATAATGAAGCAGAATTCGGGAAAGGAAAATTGTCTGGTAAGGGTTCAAGTGTCGGAATTATCACCGGGGCTAATGGACTATAGAGGGAATTCCGGATACTTTTACGAGTATGACTGCGATGATATAATGAACATCCGAGAGTTCTGCAACAATACACATTGCCAGACCATAGGGCTGCTTGGCGGTAAAGATGTGATAGCCCCTTTGCTTGATTCGGGGCTCCGCGGTGTAGACCGTGTTGTTCCAATAGGGCATACATTGGACTTTGATTTGATATGGGACGGATATAATTTAGTGGAGAAGTTTACAAGGACAATTAATTTATAATTAGAATTACTTGGAATAATAATTACATTTAGGCATTGGAGAATAGCGTATTTATTCTTCAATGCCTTTATTGTTTCTGAGTAATTGATTGACAAATATATTGGGGGGGGTAAAATATGAATGGAATATTGATAAAAAACAATTATAGGGAAATTGGAGAACAAGGTATGATAATATGGGTCAAGGAAATTCCTGATAAGATGACGGTAAAGTCAGTAAGCGTTTGGACAAAGCCGAGTATAGAAATACGGCCGCTTATTGGGTTAGAAAGTATTCAATATGGGGATTACATAATCATATCAAAAACAGATATGGATTTTAATTTTTTTGAGCCATTTTCTTTATGCTCAGTATTAGTATACGAAGATTTTTTTCATAAGATCAGTAATAATGTTATAGTTGAAATAAGCTATAATTTTGATTACTATTATTTAAAAAATGCTATATCTGCCTCAAAACGAGAAGAAATAGACACCATAATTACCGGATCGTCTTACGGGCTGTTTGGCATAGATTGCAAACAATTACCGGGCGCCGTTAACTTGGCTTTAAGATCCCAAGATTTGTATTATTCTTTAAAGGGAATATATGAAGTATGCTCAGCCAACAAAAATATCAGAAATATAGTTTTATGCTGCAATTATTATTATTTCTTTTCCGATTTATCCAAAACGAAAAATGAGGATGAAATACAAAGAGTATCGAAGGTTTATCAACCATTGTATGAGGATTTACATAATTGTGAATTGCTGCCGCCCAAAGTAAATATTTTACCGCTGAGTGATATTTTTGATATTGAGAGAGTGGTGGAGCTGTATTCATTCGGAGAGTATGAAAAGGCATATTTTAATAAAGATCGTACCAGAAACAGCTGTGCGGCAAGGGTGTGGGAGGATAAATCGAAAGATTGGCACCAATTAAATGAAACGGAAAAAGTGCAAGCCGGAATAGCGAGGGCTGAAGCCCATAATAAATCATATAAGTGGAAAATTTCTCTTGACGAAAATAAAAGGCTTTTTAATCAGCTGTCTGTTTTTTGCGATTCTTGCGGCATAAATCTTGTTTTGGTAGTGACACCGGCTACAAGTTATTACAGGGAACATCTATATCAAGAATTTAAGGACGATTTTTTTGAAGTATTAAATCAGGCAGAAGGCATGATTCATCTGTTGGATTTATATGAAAGATCGGAAGAGCACACGTCTGAACTCCAGTCACGGACC
>CAQBGY010000866.1 GCA_948759685.1 uncultured Eubacterium sp. | reverse complement strand
TTCAGTATAGGCATTAGAATATATAAATAGCTTCCCAATGCAGTTACAACAATTACCAATCCAAATATTAAAATACTAAATATGCTAAAAGAGGTGAACAGCATATAAACTACCGACAGCAGCAAAAATACAGTGACTAAAGCAATATCATATTTATGTATAATTTTACTAGAAATTAAATATTGCCTTTCTGCTCTTATATATTCACTTTGAGTATATTGAAATCTTAATTCTACTGTTTCCAAAAGTATACCTCCATTCGTTGTATAAATAATCTTTGTTACAACTTCGGATTTATACTTTTCTTTTCTTAAATTTTTCTACGGCATATTCATAAGCTTCTTGAATAAATGGTTTTAATTTTTCAAAGGTTTTATCTGACGGATTTAATACAGAAATCCAGCCCATCCAAGCATATACAGGATGTGGAATTATCTTATTTAATTCTGTGAAATCATAATTCATACTTACTATTTCTCCCGCACTTGGTCTTTTAGGTACATCACTAAATAATTCTATAAAAGTTTTTTTGCGAATTCCTAAATTAACTCTGTATACATTTTCTCTATCCAAATTTGAGCCGTTGTCATTATCTCCATCTTTTTCTTTTATTGTAAGTATATACACGCCTCTTTTTAAAACATGATTGGGATTATAAAATATTCCCTTTTCTCCCCAGCTATCTACCAAAACTGTATCTTTTAAATTTTTAAGACAATACTTTAATATTTCTTCTGGTTTCATATTTTTACCTTTCAAATTCTAATTCATCATGCTCTATACGAACTGGAATTTATAGCTATTCAAGCCGTTAGTATTACTGGAACAGCTATCCTTGCTCCCGTACTTGTATCTGCACCGAAGTTAAAACTTGGGGCTATATCATATGCGAATTTATAACCATATACCGCAGGATTGTATTTTCCTATCGCTGCATATGTGATTTCAATCGCCTTACAGAAGTCCTCTTCATTCTCGTATGGTTCACTTTGAAAATAAAGCATGATACATTCTGGAAGTTCCACTGTTTTATATGTTTCTGGAAGTTCTTTATCATAATCTAATGGCACTTCAACGCCTGCTGCTATCTTTGAAAAACCATTTTCGACTAATTTGTCTGGTAATTCAATCAAAGCAGCAGGTTCAAATTTTTCTGGAATACTATTTAGCAGACCTTCCCATTCACAGCCAACTTCTTCGCAATACGAAAAATAATCTTGTGCATGGTGTGACGGGAGATAAATCAACTTCCTTTTTTCACGTTCTTTAACAGTAATCATACAAAAACTTAAATCATTACCCATAAATAATTCCTCCTTATTTTTAAACAAAGCATAATAGTGACTAATCGGATATTGTATGAATAATGGAATAGCAATCTTTTTTTCACGATATACAGAGGGATTGATATGAAATTTTTTATAAAAGGAACGCGAAAATCCCTCGTGCGTTTTATAATGGCTGTTCAATGCGACTTCCAAAATTGTTTTTTTTGTATTCAATAATTCATTTGCGCTATCCGTTAAACAAACTGCACTAACATATTCTTGTAATGTTTTGTTCAGATACTTCTTGAAAATTCTGTCAACTTGTCGCCTTGAATACCCAATCTTAGAACAGATATCATTTATATTGAAATTAGCATCTTTATGATGTATGCGTATATAGTCCTGTATTTTCTGTACCGTTTCTATTTCTCTCATTCAATCATACCCACCTCTAATATACATAATTAACAACGTGCTTATCTTGATTTATTTAGACAAATTGTCATTTGTCGCTTTGCTGTTTCCATTCTACCACAATTCCGAGAGCGTGGAAATAGAAAGTTTTCCGGGCTGATTTCCGACATTATGGATATACGGGACGGGCGGTCATTTAGGTGTAGACTTATCTTAGTTCATCGATGAGCCGCACCTTGAAAACAGAATGACCGTTCGAAAGGCGTTTCCCGGCAGGGGAAGCAACGCAAGGAGCCAGTTTCGGGACAACTTGTCCCGAAGTCCGGGGAGCGTGCCAACGTCGGAAAACCTTTCGGAGAGAACGGCAGCGAAAAAGCAAATGGAGGAAACGCATGAGAGATAATCCATATAAACGACTGCCACCCATAGAGCGCAGACCGGACGGTTCCCTCTACTGCATGAACCCGGCGCAGAGGAAACAGGCAAACGCCCTTATCCGGCGGGAGTGCTGTAATTGTGAAAACGGGGCTTGTATCGCCCTTGGCGACTGGGACAGCCACACCTGCCCGCAGATGATTTCTTTCTCGGTCTGCTGCAAGTGGTTCCGTTGGGCGGTCTTACCACTTATGGGGACGCTGGAAGCGGCGATTTACCGGAATAAGGATCTGAAACGCTGTGAGGTCTGCGGCGGTGTGTTCGTCCCCAAATCCAACCGGGGGAAATACTGCCCGGACTGTGCCGCCAGAGTT
>CAQBGY010000865.1 GCA_948759685.1 uncultured Eubacterium sp. | reverse complement strand
AAGAGTGGCGGCATTTTTGCAAATCCGAAGCCTCACGGATACAATACAAACCAAGCTGAGTTTTACTTTAGCAATGGCGACTATTTCAGTGAAATTTTGGTTTGTAGTGAGTGTAATTGGTTTGGACACAAAGAGGAA
This sequence comes from uncultured Eubacterium sp., assembly GCA_948759685.1. The sequence goes on along the minus strand of CAQBGY010000865.1, from coordinate 2,294 downwards.
GGGGTTGATACTTGCCCATATTGCCATGCTCCAGTTGAAACGAAGAAAATGCTTAGACCTTGGGGATTTGCTCCTGAGCGTGGTGATGATGTAAAGTTTGAAGACGAGGATGAAGATAAAACATACGCTGAAGCTCCATATTATTCCCATGTTCCGGAAGATTCACAGATGATTCCCTATAAAGGGCAAATTCGTTTTGCCAACTTGGAAAATCGACAAGTTCTAACTATTAATATGGGAAAATCAAAACATGGCTTCAATATTTGCCGCTGTTGTGGTGGTGCAGAAGTAGCTGGTTCTAAAAATACAGGCAAACCTAAGATAACACAACCATTCCATAATAATGCACCAATATGTCGGCATGGTGTGGTGGAATCGGAAGTCTATCTGGGGTATGAGTTTTTGACTGATATGTTCATGCTTGATATCAGGTATGATACTACAAAGCTGGTAAGCAATAAATCTACACAGGAGAAAATACTTCTCAGAATCGCAGCTACAACCTTGCAAGAGGCAATTAGGAAAGCTGTATCGTTGGAACTAGATATTGATTATAACGAGATCAACGGTGGTTGGATGTCCAGAATTGATGATGAGAACATGCTCCACCTGGAACTGTTCTTTTACGATAACCTTACAAGTGGAGCAGGTTATTCATCATTGATAGGGGGTGTTTTGGAAAAAGTCTTACAACGCACAAGGAATATTCTATCCACTTGCAACTGCTCTCGTACATGTAAAAATTGTTTGGATAATTTCTATAACCAGCGAAATCACGAATTATTTGATCGGCATCTTGGATTACAGCTTTTAGATTACGCTGAAACCGGAATTCTTCCAGAGGACTATGAACGTTCAGAGCAACTGGGCTATTTAATTCCTTTAAAACACTTGATAATCGAGGAAACAGGTGTTTCCGAGGAGCAGATAGCAATGGACTTTGAGGTTCTCCCGGCTTTGTATAAGAAACCTAGAAATACTGAGAAAAAGATGTATCTGAATCCATACGATTTGATTGACTGGCTACCGAATACATTTGTGGATTATATAGCTTTATCGAAAAGAAGGTGATTAACTAATGGGTGTGACTCGTTCGCCACTTCGATATCCGGGAGGGAAATCCAAAATTTATAATAATATCCGGAATCTCATAGTAACGAATGAGTATACTGGCAGAACATATGTAGAGCCCTTTGCCGGGGGATTCGGTGTTGGTATCGCACTCTTGGAAGACAATATAATCGAACAGGCAATAATGAATGATTTAGACATTCATCTCTATCATTTTTGGGATGCTGTACTACATCAAACAGAGGCTTTAATCAATCTTGTTCGTGAAACACCCATTACCCTTGACGAGCGTATGAGGCAGAAGCAAATTTATTCAAATGAGGAATCTCCTCCTCTATTAGATGGGTTCTCTACACTCTTTTTAAATCGAGTAAATTATTCTGGGGTTCTATTTGCAGGGCCGCTTGGAGGAAGAAACCAGAACAGCGCATATCCACTAGGATGCCGATTCAATAAAAACAATATTATCGAAAGAATACAAACTGTTGCACGCTTTAGAGATCAAATTTTCCTCCATCACCGGGATGCCTGCGAATTGATAGTAGAATTGCTTGCAGAAGAGAACAATGATTTATTCTTCAACATTGACCCTCCATATGTAATCAAAGGGAAATCATTGTATAGTGAATACTATACTGAGGAGGACCATCGAAATCTTGGAGATATTATTCATGAGCATCTACGAAACGTTCCTTGGATTATGACATATGACAGTTGTGATTTAATAAGGGAGATATACCAAGACAACTTAATTTTAGAATATGGGATGTTTCATAGTGCGCATAACCGCGCGCAGGGACGTGAACTTGTTATTACAAACCTTCCTGAAGATCAATTTACTTGGGGATAAGCATACTCATAACGATAACCGAGTATTAATTCATTTCCTCTATGTCCAGAAGAACTTCTTGCGTCTTAAATAAAGTCCCGTTTCACTTTGTTTTGCGGTGCGAGATGGTGAATTTACCCTTGACAAATCGCATCTCAAAAAATCATGCTCAGCCGCTATGTGCAGGAACAGGGCTGGAACCTCTACGCCGCCTACTGTGATGACGGGGTCTCCGGTACAACTTTCGACCGGCCTATGTTCAACCAGATGATTGCTGACGCCAAAGCTGGGAAAATCAATCTGATTTTGTGCAAAGACCTCAGTCACCTCGGCAGAGACTACATCAAGGCCGGACGGTTTACGGACATCGTGTTCCCCAGCATGGGCTGCCGGT
>CAQBGY010000864.1 GCA_948759685.1 uncultured Eubacterium sp. | reverse complement strand
GCGTTTTGGTGGAGCGAGGCGGCCCAAATAAGAACTATATCTGCTTTGTCTGGGGCTTCGCCCTGATGCTGGACATACAGAAAGCCTGAGCATAACCCCTGCCAAACACCCGACACACTACCTTTTATTCAAAGGCTTCCCCTGTAAGCAAACACAGGGGGAGCCTTTTCCTATGAGCGGGCTTATTTTATTTCCTGCTCCAGACCATCAAATTCGGACGTGCTGAAGAATTCCCTCAAGGTGATATTCAGCCCGTCGCAAATCATTTTGATGGTTACGATTTTGGGATTCAAACTTTTTCCATAAAGGATATTCTTGATGGATGAGGGCGGCAAGCCGGATATGGTAGCCAGTCCGTTTATTGTGATTCCTTGTTCCTCGCAGAGTTGCAGTATCCTGTTGCGCACCGCTGTTACCGTGTTCATGACCCACCCTCCCTTACCCGATTAGCGTAAGGGATTTTCATTGCTTTTGTAGGCTATGCGTGATACTATTGGGCTATGTATAGCCTAATAGTGAGGTGTGAATATGAACAACACATTTGAAAGCCCTTTACAAGAGCGTATCCAAGGATTGCCCCCGGCCATTGATAAACATTCAGCAGTCCTTATTTTAGGGACACTTCCCGGACAAATGTCCTTAACGCATGGCAAGTATTATGCCGACCCATCAAACAAGTTTTGGGACATATTGTTTATAGCCTGTGGTGAAGAAATAGACAAATCAGACCAAGCGAAAGAAGCATTGTTGAAGAAATACAACATTGCGCTATGGGATATATTGGATTCTGCGGTGCGGGAAACTTCCAGCGACAAAGATCTGATGGACGAAAAGCCCAATGACCTCCCTCATCTTTTAGAGGACTATCCCAGTATAAAACTGCTCCTGTTTCATAGCAACAGCGCCTATAAATACTTCAAACGGTTTTTCAAAAATACTGCGGTCCCCTACATTTGCATATCCTCGCCCAGTGGTCAAAACAGAAAGGGCACCGAGGAAAAGGCAACGGAGTGGAGGACGGCACTATCCTGCGCCATCCCTAAACTGCAAGGGAAAAGCAGATTGTCATGGAAAGAACATCCACCTCTATGATATAATGCGTTCATATCCAAAGTAGGAGGTCATTTGAAAGTGTCAGAAATATTACTATTTCGCATAACAGAAATAAATTGGAATGAAATAGATATTCAGTCTGATATATTGATATCACAAGTTTGGAGTGTATATAGGGACGGAACTATCAAATCATACGCAGAATATTCCGCTTCTGGAATCACTGAAATAAAGAAAACCAAAATGACATATCCGGAGTTCTCTATATTGCGATGGCTATTAAAGGTTTTTGAAAAGAGTAGGGATGATTTTAGGGCTTGCGACGGCACGGGATATGAAATGATTTTATACGATGAACAAAGCCAAATACAACATAAATTTATGGGATATATTTACAATAGTATCTTTCTCAAAAAGTTAAAAGAACTGGTCTGTGATAAGACTAATTTAGCGTTTCCAGAGTTCAGAAATATATCTACTTAGTTTTCCAGAGCCTTCGTACAAAAAGACCATGCTACCTTCGGTTAGATAGCATGGCCCTTTTTGTGGTTTTTATGGATTAAAAGGAAAAAACTCTTTTTTACATTTAAGCCAAAAAAGCCATTCAGTGGGGGATTATTTATTGAAATAGAGCGGGTTAAGAAGGTAGCTGTCCCCCTTGGGCCTCCCACCTGTTGCTTGGCGATAGGTCCGCTTTTTCAGATAGCCGTATTCAATGAGCAGGTCCAAGGCGGGGAGCATATCGTCAGCTTTCTTAAAAATTTTGTTCCTGCACAGGTGGTATAAGCCGCTCTTTGTCAGTTCTTCCTTGGATTGGGTTTTCAATCTCCCTAATATGTACTTGGCTTCGTGCAACGTCTTATCGGCTCCCATAACAGAGTAGGCATATTGAGCGTGCTTCAAAAAATAGCTGACAATTTTAGTTGCCCGTTTCATCGTGCGCTCTGACACACGTACTTTGCTCGGAGAGGTTCGATTCTCCACACAGTGAAGCAGACCCGCAATTCTCAGAACCGTTCCCGCACACTTTCCGCCCCAATCAGACATATCTTCCAAATCAGTCAGCAACCGTTTTTCTATCATTTCGGAGAAATCCCTATAAACAGCCACAGCGTCACCATTTAGCTTTATGAGCGGCATATCCCCATCAGGAAAGGGCAGAGAGAATAAATCAAGCAATATTTGCTCGTAATCCTCGCTTAATGTCATTAAGCTAGCCGCGAAGAAAGAAACGGCGGAAGGTCACAGGATTCTGAAGGAAATCCAGAAGGAACTTATCAGGAAAAAGAGGCAGCAAAAGCAGACGGAGGCAGCTCCGTCAGAAAAAGGACATAGAAGAGGTCAGCGAGCGGAGGCATAGCAGGCGGAAATGCGGTTAC
>CAQBGY010000863.1:1984-2433 GCA_948759685.1 uncultured Eubacterium sp. | reverse complement strand
AAATGTAATCTACATGAGGAGGATAAAAATGCAACAAATATCAGATTATGAATTGGAGCTAATGAAAATCATATGGGCTAACGGCGGCACAGCTTTATATGCAGAAATTGTCAAGGCATTAGAGGACAAGGGAACTCCGTGGACAAAAAACACAATTATAACTTTGCTTTCTCGTCTAACAAATAAAGGTTTTTTGAAAACAAGTAAAACAGGTTTTCGCAATCAATATATCGCAACTGTTTTAGAAACAGATTATCAAGAGACGCAGACAAAAACTCTGATTGATAAACTTTATGAGGGTAACGCGAAAGGACTTGTCTCTACGCTTATTCAAAAGGATTTGCTTTCCCCTGATGATTACGAGGATTTGCGAAAACATTGGAAGGGTGGTGAACGTGATACATGAATGAACTGCTGAAAGTAGTTTTGTCGCTTTCCCTCTCGGGCAC
>CAQBGY010000863.1:1481-1974 GCA_948759685.1 uncultured Eubacterium sp. | reverse complement strand
TTTAGCCACAAATGTTACAAAAAAGCTTGACCACTACACTTTTGATCCTCTTGCTTTTCCTGCCTCGTTCCTTATTCAAAGAGCGGTTGAGCAAACGATGGCAGTATTATATTTGGCTTGTGGTGATTGCTCGTTTGCTTTTTCCATTTGCGCCGGAAACAAATTTGATGGCAAGACTTTTTCAAGGGATTGACAGGCCAACAGAACAGATGGAGATAGTTTCTCCTTACGCGCAACAAAGCGGTATAGCTAATACTATCCAAGCAGACGAGACGATACATGGACAAAACAATTTACATAGCGAACAAATGGAGCCGGCGAAATTGGTCAATAGTCCTAATAGAAACATGGTAACAATGGTATGGACAAATATCTGGCTTGGCTGGCTGGTGATGGCACTCATCCTGTTTATTCGGAAAATTACGGTTTATCAAGACTTTGTAAAATATATTCGAGCCAGTTGCGTGGAGGTAGCGGATATTGACTTGTTGGA
>CAQBGY010000863.1:0-1471 GCA_948759685.1 uncultured Eubacterium sp. | reverse complement strand
CAAATAATTTGATTTCTTCTCCACTTCTGATTGGATTTTTCCGACCCTATATTATCCTCCCTACTGTCGATTTGTCGCCTACAGATTTTGACTATACAATCCTGCATGAATTGGTGCATTTTAAGCGCCGGGATATGTTTTATAAATGGCTGGTACAGTTTACCCTCTGTATACATTGGTTTAATCCGTTTGTCTACCTAATGAGCCGGGAAATAGGAAAGGTTTGTGAACTCTCTTGCGATGAAGCCGTTATACAAGAGCTTGATATGAACGGGCGGCGGGCCTATGGAGATACTTTGCTGAATGCCCTCGGGCTCGGCGGAAGTTACAGAAATTCTCTTGTTTCTCTTACATTGAATGAGAGTAAAGAATTATTGAAAGAAAGGTTGGATGCAATTATGAATTTTAAGAAAAAACCTAAATGGGGGATTATTATATCCCTGCTGCTTACAGTTATACTTGTTTGTGGATTTACCTTTTTGGGAGCGTATGCGGCCAATGGACAAAATCAGACAATGCGTGATGACAGCGGGATGGGCACAGTTTCTTTATATACTAATTCTGCTGAAATTATCAGCTTTCAGCAAGGTGAACAGGCAACAACTAAAGAGATTGCTATTAGTATCAAAGAAAACGATGTTAAAATGCAGCTAAATGCTGTTGCTGATGGAGATAGTCATAGAACGCTTGAAGTAATTGACCCATCTGGTGAAGTGGTACGAACATATACCTTTAATCAAGACGGGTTTATATCTGGAAGCCAAGAGTATCTTTATGGAAATGATATGATTATGGTGACAGATATTGTTTATCCCGGCACTTGGTTTGTGCGGCTAAGCACAGACCAAACACCAACAGACGAAACGTCTGTATCCGCAAAACTGATTGACCCCTTTGTGTGGGGGTTTACATCCGATACGGAAATACCCTCTACTGAAATTGAGGATGAACAAATTACTGATAATTCTCTGCCGTTTACTCAGATGTATGATTATTACAGAACTTATGAACAAACAAAGGAAGATATTCAAAACGGATATATAGTTAATACAGGTGTTTCTTTTTCCGAACAAACTATGCCTACGATAACAAGAGGGGGAGGAACCAAATTTTATGTGAACCATGATAATATTATAGATATTTCTATCACACTAAAAAATCTTATAGATGGAACCGGGCGTATCTGGACGCCGGATTCTTTTGTAAGTTTTGAAATATATGACCCAACAGGGAAAGTCGCCTATTCTTTGAATAAAGAAGGAAAAGAGATAGAAGATGATGTAGATATAGATACAGAATTAGCTGTATATCCGGGAGAATGGCGGTATGTAATTTCCTTTGCATATACTACAAATGGAACCGACCCGTCCGATATGAAAATTGCATTAAAATACAAAACCGTATATGAAGATGATATTAAATGGCTTGTCGAGATCGGAAGAGCACACGTCTGAACTCCAGTCACGGACCC
>CAQBGY010000862.1 GCA_948759685.1 uncultured Eubacterium sp. | reverse complement strand
GATTTAAGGTTAACAAAGGTTGGAGCAAGGCGTTGCTCCTTTTTTTATGCCTATACGCGAACACATACTACTTGAACCCTACTACGGTTATCGTGTAAGCTATCATGGCTCAGTAATAATATTGTTCTCTTAAGCACATATTTTTTACATTAAACAATCTTTTAACTATTCCGAAGAATTCAGAAATACACTTTCCTGCATGCCTATCAAGCTACAGGGTAACATCATGGAAATATAATATATTCCCTCCTCAGGTTGACGAGGAATAGAGGTCACTTCTTTCATGTTCCCATATTCTTTCAAAAAATTGTCTATTTGTTCGAATACCTCAATAGGAATATGATCCAGCTTTATTGTACAAACATACATAATATGCAGAAACCTTCCATCCAGTCCATGCCTAATCATAATCGTGAAATCATCATCTTCTTTTGTTAACTGCATATCCTTCAGATAAGGTCCAACATAACGTTTCACTACATCACGGGGATCGACTTCTCCAACAGTTATCCTATAATAATCTCTCCAATCCTTTTCATTTTCTTTATCTACAGCACACTGGGCATTACAAATACGGATACGATTATTATAATACATTTTTTCATACACATTATGTTCCTTTGTCTGCACATAGACAATGGTATCTTTAGCAAACAGATTTATACCTATAAATAATAGACTGAAAAATAAGATTGTTCTCATAAACATTTTATATTTCATTATTTACAATTTTCCTTTATCAATCCTAATATTTTATTTAAAACTATAGGACCATAAGATTCGTCATATTTATATCCATTAGTAATTGAATAAGAACGGTCATAAACATAAAATAAAGAAGACCATTCTCGGAAATCCGAATCGGTTATAGATTCTGGAATCCCCTTTTTAGTTAAACGACTCAGCCAATCTTTATATATAGTTTGTTGTTTATCCCATTCTTCATGATTTTCAAGTTCATTCTTGTAAAATTCTCCACAAACTAACGGATATAGTTTACTCTGCCAATCCTCATATGTAGCCCTTTCTATTTTCCCTTTAAATTTCGAATAAAATACAATATCATCAATTAATACCCTTTCATACTCCATCATTCCACGTGAATCCAATCCCTCATACATTCCTTGCTCTATTTGCAGTAAGTGTATCAATTCATGACTAAAGGTACGAGCACAAATATATTCCTCATCACCAAACTTCAAAATTACTCTCACCGGATTGCCTTCACCATCCAATAATACAGAATTCCCTCCGCTTCCTTGCAAACTCGGGTCTATTTTCACCGAACTGAACTGACATTCTTTCTTCGTCAAGTAATTAAAAGCCGCCTCAATATAACAATTATGATTGATTGCTTCTTGAATTGCTTCATTTAATTGCTCCAGTTGTTTGGAAGTTAAATTCCCTTCATCATATATAATCTTTTCCACCAACGGATAAAAAGGAGGAGAAGATGTACCACTACTATTACTACCACCACCTGTAATGATTGTCCCACTACCGGACGGAATATATCCATCAGTACCAGCAAATCGACATGTATATTGACATCTAAAACCATATTGGCGGTACTTCCAGTAGGTATTCAAAAAACGGGCCAAATTACTCATTACCCTTCGGGCGTATTCAACATCTACAATTCTATCAAAAACAAACAATCCTTCCATACGAAAAGCAGACATATGAATACATTCTAAATATACAGGGAACCCTCCCGGCATTTCAGCACCAGATATTAAAAAGGTTTCGATTTCATTTTTCAATTCTTCAAGGTTAACAGTAGAGACAATAAGACCATTATGAGTCCAACTACTCAAACCCGTATATGTATAATCCATCTCCACTCCCATGCTATCACCATATCCATAACCAGACACTGTACCATACCGTGTTTGTATCTTTCCATTTGTTATTATTGGGAATTCCTCCAATAATATAGCAGGTGCCACTAATTCATCGTCAATGACAAGCCCTTCTTTTCTTCAGTCCTTAAAAAGTGATGAATACAAATATTGCTTGATAATAGGTATTTGCTCATTCAAAACAACCGCATCTATACGGAACGGCACTCCCAATATCCCATCCATTCGTTTAGTTTCCCAAGAAAAAAGTTCGTCCACAGGAGAGGGAGGCGTACAAGCAGACACAACTATTATTAATAACAAGACCGAAATCTGTAAATGTGTTTCCCTCATATCAAGCAAAGACTTATATTATTTTACAAAGATATGTTTTCTCTGTTCAGAACCAAATAAAAAATAAGTTTTAACAAATGAACGGACAAATTACTCTATTAATACAAAAAATTCCACAGTACAAATGTCATTACGGCAAATATACTGTGAAATACTTATTATATCTTTACTCTAACAAACGAACGATTATAACAATCTGTCTTTCAATACCTGCGGAAGTTCCGGCATCGCCCCGCTC
>CAQBGY010000861.1 GCA_948759685.1 uncultured Eubacterium sp. | reverse complement strand
ATTGAATATAACAGCAATCTGATGAATGCCGGGATAAAAAGTTCTTGTCGTTATGGGGCGAAACGAATGTTTCCTATTGACTTCCGTAATGGAGTTTCCTTTGTATTCCTTCTCACTGATTTTATAGACTTTCCTCGTCATCTCTCCATTCATTTTCCGATAATAGATTCCGTATTCCAATCTTATTGTCCGTTTTTCCGTATTATAATTGTTTAGATTAAAACAAAATTCAACAGAATCACCCATTTTTATTCTTTTTGTAAGAATCTTAAAGTCACCTATGCTGATATTGTCATTCAAACTCAGTCCAAACAGGTTCAATATCTCGTGATTCCCCTGCTTAAGCAATGTTCGGCATCCATGCTTGATAACCCAATCAATATTCTCTGATTGCCCTTTCCATTTTTTAGCCAAAGCAATTACGATTTGTGGATTATCCTTTGAAATATCGTTCAGGTTATTGGCAACACTCAACCTTACAAACCTGGATGGATCGTTTTTCAGATTTTCCATAATCGGAATGATGGGAGCTGGATTTTCTTTTAATTTAGGCAATGACATCGCCCACGGCAGACGAGGTCTGCACCCTTCCGATGCAAGCCTCCTTACCCCCCAGTGCGGATGTTTTGACCAAGCCAACATCTGTTTCATCATTTCATCTTGATATTTCACAATAAAGGCATGGGTCACAAATTCGCAAGTCGTGAATTGCGTAATTCGCTCAATGGCTTTCACTGATGTCTCATAGTCCTCTATTCCATATCGCTCCACATAATGGTCCAAAATAACCCCATATTCTAATGTCAGCAAATTGAAATTTTTATCGTCTATCTTTGAAAAATCGAGCAGTCTAACTTTTACACAGTCTAATAATTTAAAGATTTTCGCAACAGCTTCTTTATACTCGGTTGGCATAAACTTGTGCAGAACAGTAGTTATGTGTGCAATCCGCTGCTTATAACCTCTGTTCTCCCATTCTTCATCCATAACTAAAGTTACAAACTTGTCTACACTCATGTTCTGGAGAACAAGAGACAAGTCGTTGACAAACCTTCCAAAGAATGGCTTATCAAACATATTTTTAAAAGATTCTGCCATTACTTTTATCTTACTACTATACCATTTTCGATGTTGATTTCAATTTCATAGTCCTTTATATCCTTGATTCCGATGCCGCTATGAGTTCTTTATCTGCTTCGATATTCTTCATCTACAAAATAATACAATGCTCCATAGCACGATGGAGCGATTTATAAATGCAGAAGCACAAACTACTGATGCAACACTCGAAGTCGAAAGTCGTAGGAAACCTTGTGTACAGATGTAGAGGTAGCAGCCCATGCTGTATGCGTGAGAACCACTATGCAATCCCAGTACACTGGTGAATTTCCTACGTTCTCGACTTACAAGAGAGCATAACGCTTCTTATTTTCTTATTTCTTGGAAAGAGTTGCCCCTATCCGAATGCAAAATTAGTTATTTTATTGATGTTTTGGATTATATAGAGCGGAATTATAGCTTGAATCCTCTATTTTTTCTTGGCTCTTCCGCTGACTGTCGTAAACTTTGCCGTAATTTATTCCACTGTTCTTTGAACCATTCGTCCATCGACTGCTTGTTTATGGTCAGTATCAGTTTGCTATCATCGGTTGGATTCTTTTCCACCTTGAAAATATCATTCTTGATGTCAAACTTCCGTCTGTGTTCTTCGGAATAAATCCTGCCATTGCACCTGATAGCCTCTTTCTTGGTCAGGAGGCTCTCTATCATTTCTTTGGTGAAGCCGATGGCAGCACACAATTTTTCCATTCTCAACATCTCCCTGAGCATCGGAAACCACTTGAAAGCCTTTTCAAACAAGGTATTCAGCCGTGATATTTCCTTGTCTTTGGCTTCAAGTTCCTGATTGTGTATTCCTTGAAGATTGCGTATCTGCTTGCCGTGCTGTTCCTGCATACGTTGCATTTGGGCTTTCAAGTCATCAATGCCCTTGTCCCGTTTGGCAATTTCCTGACGCAATTCGTCATTGGATTGCTCCAGTTTCTTCATTTTCCCGCTGCCGAAAAGAGAACCCACTCCGCTTGCTATGACAGTGGCAGCATCGGTAGCCACGCTTTTGAGCTTGTCCGTGCGTATCTCCGATTTTACCTGTCTGAGTTCCTGTTCTGCAAGGTTTACCTGCTGTTCCTTATGCCGCTTTATGGCTTCTATGCGTTGCAGTTCGGCTTTCTGTTTCTCAATGATGAAATCGTTTCGTTCCAAATGTTCTTTGCCAGTAACATTTTTTGATTGCCCACGTTCCATCATTAGAATGTCTGATGCCAAAGTCTGCATTGCTGCCATATCCTCGTCATTGAGTTTGCGGCTCTTTCCTGTATCGTGGTTCATCCAGTCAAAAACAATATGGGCATGATAATTCGGCTTGAACCATTTT
>CAQBGY010000860.1 GCA_948759685.1 uncultured Eubacterium sp. | reverse complement strand
TCTTTCCATAAAGCCGGGGCAGACAGTCGCATTGGTAGGAGCGTCCGGCGGCGGCAAGACGACACTTGCAAATATTGTCACAAGATTTTTTGACCCGCAAAAAGGACGCATACTGATAGGGAATATCGACATACGCGACATTCCGAAAGAAATATTGATGAATAAGGTATCTTTTGTATTTCAGAACAGCCGCCTTATTAAAGCGTCCATATTGGAAAATGTCGCGTATGTCGATATTCCCTATCAGTACACGCCCCTCCCCCGGGTCAAAAAATCTTGTGACGATATTTGCAAGCGTTGTCTTACCGCCGCCGGACGCTCCTACCAATGCGACTGTCTGCCCCGGCTTTATGGAAAGAGATACATCATTGAGCGCGTTTTTTTCTCCGTCATAGCTGTAACTAACGTGTTCCAATGTAATTCCATTATTTTTAGGAATATTATTCACGCTGCTTTCAGATAATGGTTTTTCGTTCAGCACTTCATCAATCCTGTTGATTGCGTCGCCTACAATCATTGCGTCCTCGCTCATAAACATAATTTTTGTAAGCGTCGTACCGATAACAGGCGTAATCACAATATAGAAGATAAGGTTTAACAGAAGTTCATTTGTTACGCCGCCCCTTGTAAAGAGAATACCCCCGGCAATCAGAAACGCGAATACGCCGTTAATTGCTGTTGTATAGAACATCATAGGTAGACGCAGCCCCTTTGTATATGCAATTACCCATGTTTCGTAATTGTCTATCGCGTCTTTGAAGCGTTTGAAAGAAAAAATTGTCTGCCCGAAAGTCTTTACTACGGGTACGCCCCGAACATATTCAACAGCTTCATTTGACATATCAGCAAGCGCGTTTTGATATTGCTCCATTCGCTTCTCCATGTCTTTCCCTGTCATTTTCATCATAATCAGAAAACCAAGCACAACGGGAACAAGGCTTAAAAGCCCTAACCGCCAGTCAAAGGCAAGCAACAGGAAAAGCAGCCCTATGGGGGTGGCAACCGCCCCTGCTTTGTCGGGGAGCCTGTGTGCAAGATATGTTTCCGTAGCGGCACTGGAACTATTTACTATTCTCCGCAGCTTTCCGCTTCCATACTTTTCCGTTACCCCAAGCGGCAAGGCTGTAATATGGCGCATAAGCTCTTTTCGGATATTTGCGGCAACCCGGAACGCGCTCATATGCGAACACATCAAGGCGGCTATGTAGACAACAATAGAGATAACCGCAAACAATACCGCAGACCAACCGTAGCTTGTAACATTCCCCGCCTGTGAGAAATTCGGGGAAACTTCCAGTATGTCGTGAATGATACGCCATATATACCAAAAAGGCACAAGAGCTAACAGCGCACTCATTACGGACAATACCCAAGAAAGATAGGTTAATATTCTGTGCCCTCCGGCATAGCCCATCAGTCTTGATAGATTAGACTGTTTTTTCATTGAAAAAAACCTCCTTGAAAATTTTTTATGATATGAGGACTAAATAACTGCCCTCGAATATCCTTATTTGATTAGTGGTGTCTTTATGAAGTTAGCTAAAACTAACCTATGCATCAAATATAATGGAAAGTGTAAACTTTCCATTATCAAATCTTATTATCACATTTATTTGTAATCGAGCCTGCTCGATTTATTATTGCCCCATAATTTTCATCCACCCGGCGGTATAGAAAGCTCTCATTTCTTTCAAATAGTGCTTTGCTTCTTCAAGCGGCATTTCATGTATAATCAGCTCAAAAAATGTGTTGAACATTCCCGTAATCAAAATATGCTCTAACCGTTCATCAATGGGCGGCGCTGGTCTGCCTAACTTTTCAAGAACTGCTAAATAATCATGTGTTCCTTTTGTTTCTATTTCCACCATTTCATCAATCAGCTTTGAAAAACGTGTTCCCTCCGAACAGCAAAGTATGAGCTTAAATTCATTCAAGTGTTCATAGGCGTACAAGAGCATTTCATACATATACACGCCGGAAGTAGAAGTAAGATTGTCGGGCTGTTCCTCTGGCGGTATTTCTGCAAATTCTTTCTGTGCCTTGCAAAAGAGTTCCAATAAGAAATTGTAGTGTTCGCCTACCAGTGCTTCAAATAAATCCTCCTTGCTGTTATAGTAGCCATAAAACGCGCCTGTCGTTACCCCCGCCGTTTTGACAATATTCCGCAGGGAAGCAGACTTATAGCCTTTTTCAAGAAATTCCTGCATGGCGGCTGAATGGATTAAATGTAGTGTTGTCTGCTCTGCTTCGCTCATTTTCTCTCCCTCTGTATATAACAGTGTTATATATCGCTGTTATATGATACTGCAAATCAGAGAATTTGTCAATGGCACAAAAAAATTTTTGCTGATTTATTCTGTGGCATTGGCATTTCACAAACTTCCCCGTATTAAGAAACAAGGAAAACTTTTTGAAGAATTTCTCTCAAAACTCCGTC
>CAQBGY010000859.1 GCA_948759685.1 uncultured Eubacterium sp. | reverse complement strand
CAAGGTGCTGTTAAGCCAGATGATGCACAAAAAATGAAAAAATTTCAAAAAACTTGTAAGATTTTTTGAAATGCGAAGTCTTATAGGTGAGGAGGTGAGAAAGTGGCAGGCTTTGGAGAAGAATTTGAGAAAATTTATATGAGATACTTTAATGATGTATTTCTTTTTCTCAAAAAACTATCAAAAGACGAAAGCATTGCAGAGGAGATAACAAGCGAAACATTTTTCAAAGCAATGCGCTCAATAGATACTTTTCGTGGTGACACAGACATTCGTGTTTGGCTTTGTCAAATTGCAAAGAACTGTTACTTTTCTCACTTGAAAAGGCAACAGAGGTTTGTAGATATTACTGATATTGAATTTGCAGATAGCATAGACACTATTGAGGAACAAATATTAAACCGAAGTGATGCTATGCAAATACATCTCTTGCTGCACAATTTAGACGAACCGTATAAGGAAGTTTTTATGCTGCGGGTTTTTGGAGAATTGAGCTTCAAACAAATCGCAAAAATTTTTCAAAAAACAGATAACTGGGCCTGTGTCACTTATCACCGGGCAAAAAATAAAATATTGGAACAAATGGAGGCCGATAATGGGTGATAAATGTAATTTAATCAAAGATATACTTCCACTATATGTAGAAGATATGGTAAGTGTGGATACATGCGAATTTGTTAGCGAACATCTTGAGCATTGCGTGGAGTGCCGTGCAGAGTTTGAACGTATGCGGAAAGCTACGAATTTTATCCCTGATGCTGACGCTGATACCGATATTATGCCGTTAAAAAGAGTAAAGAGGGACTTATTTGTCAAACGCTTACAGACCATTTGTTTCACAGCGATTTTGGTTTGTGCCATAGTGACGATTATTTTTGGGGTTTTAACATCACCTAAATTTTTCCCCTTTTCCGATAACCTGCTCAAAGTTATTGATAGCCCTGATGGGGGCGTTATCATAACCTTTGATAGCAAGGTGACAGGTTATAGCTGTAATGAAGTGTTTGACGATGAAGCAGAAACAGAAATTTATCGCATAAATGCATGGACTACAACTTGGGACGTATATTCGTCTAATCGAGGAAAACAAAATATGGTTATACCTTTTGACCGTGAAACTGAAATTCAGATTTTCTATGCTCAAAACGATGGCTCCGAGGATGTACTGATCTATGGGTCAAATCAAAACACCGAAGAAAACGGCGTAACTCTGCCAAGACTGATCCTGATGCCGTATTTCCTATTAGCTTTTCTCGCCCTTGTTGTCCTTGCAATTCTACGAGTGCTATTAAGAAATAAGCAAGCAATCGTTGTTTGGATTGACAGGGCTATACCGTTCCCAATTTCCTATATGGCAGCGCAGCTTTGCATAAAAGGATTTAGTTTTACGACTTATTCATCACAACGGGATTTTTGTATTATTATCCTGGTTGCTGCGCTGCTTTATTTTGCAATGCTGACAGGAAAATCTCTTTATAAAGCAAAGCTGAATACTTTGAGGGGATAGACATGAAAAAATCTCTGTTTAGACTGCCGGATATGTTTGAGCTAAGTATTGCATATATTTTCTGCTTTTCTCTAAATTTGCTTTTGGATTATGCAAAGACTTTGGATTTGGATGCTTTTATTCTAAAGGCTTTTTTGAAAAATTTCATTGATTACCAGCCCCTGATAGTTTTGCTGTTTACGTTCATTGTGATAGTTTTCCATTATCAAATGCTGGAGAAAAAAAAGGCAGAAATATTTTGCAGAATACTTGTGGGCGGTACTGTGTCTAAAATCACAATTCGATATATGCTGGACTGTATCACGGTATTGATTTCCGCTTATCTTTTATCGGCTTTTGTAAATTTTCATTTTGGGTTCAATTTTGCCAACAATTTTTATTTAGTCCTTATTTTTGTCATATACATACTAATTAGCGCAAGGCGGGTGCGGAAATATGAAAATCTTTAAGTTTATTGTTACAAAAATATTTTTGAGAAAAGCGATACTTGGTATAGGCATAATTCTGTTGCTTCTCATGGCGAATTACATAACCTTTACTGCTGCTCGTTCTATTTTATCAACATTTCAAGGGTATCAAGAAACAAAATATGTAAATCAGGAAGGGGTTTACATTGCTAACTTAGACCCGGATAGTCATATTGATATGGGCATGATTGGAGAAAACGGAACCCAAACAGTATATGACTATTTGAACAGTAACTTTAAGTATGCTTTTTATACAGACGGGTTTATTGTATCTGTTCCCAACGGTGATGATATGGAAATATCATTAGGCTATATGAACGAGCAGTATTATAGATTAAATGGATTTGAACTTTCGCAAGGAACAGATTTGTACTTTGATTACCAATTAGACAGGGAGAACCCTGTTTTAATAGGAAAAGGGTTAAGCAAAACATATAGATCGGAAGAGCACACGTCTGAACTCC
>CAQBGY010000858.1 GCA_948759685.1 uncultured Eubacterium sp. | reverse complement strand
TTTTCACTGTCATATGTGGCACTGGCAGAGATATTTTGTCCGAGACTGAAGGAAAACAAACGGAAATCCTGAAATACCACCGAGAATATTGACATATACTCGTCATAGTCATATTTCAGAATGTTTACTCCATTGAGTAATATTTCACCTTCCGTTGGATCATACAAACGGCACATCAGCTTGATAAACGTGGTTTTGCCGGAACCATTCATTCCGACAACAGCCAGTTTTTCACCGATTTTAAATTTCAGATTCACGTGTTTGAGGACATATCTGTCGGTGTCGGGATACTGGAAAGATACATCTCTAAATTCTACGTAATATTCGTTATCATCCCGTTTCTCAATCGTCAATGAACCCTGATACATATTATTCGGCAGGTCGAGATACGCAAACAGATTCTGTAAGTGGGTACAATACACTTCATTATCGGACAGTATATACATTAATTCTTGTAATCCTTCTCCGAGTCTTGATAAAACGGCAACATACTGCACTATGCTTCCGACGCCAAAAGCCCCAAACAATGCTTTTGCTGCAACAAACAGGTAGCACACAGTATTTGCAAGACCGATAATGATTTGGGCAGCAGCGGGATAGAGCGACATTTTGAAAATATCGAATTGGTTTTTTCTTTCGTGCAAAATGAGCTTATCCAACTCTTTTTCGGCAACAATGTTTTGGCCATATATTCGAATGTCTTTGGCTTTTTCCGGATTCATATATAATTCTTTGCCGAAAAACATAAATACCCGGTTAAACCAGACAGTATTTTTACAAAAATTCATAAATACTTCATTTTCACTTATGGTTGCTTTTGATTTGCTTAAGCCCCCCAATATAATACAAATCAGGACAATTAGAATCCATACGGGATGATCTATAAGTTTATTTCCGGATTTGGATACAAAGAGGGAGATAGTCATAAGTAGAGAAGCCAATATATTTACAAATGTCCGGACAAGCGCCGAGATGCCCCAAAAGAGCTGTGCCAAACCGTTGCCGAACATATAGAGATTTTCTTCAGCCTCCTGCCGTTGATGCTGGATTGCGGCATTTTCCAAATCAACAAAATCAAGAGACATTTGCTTGTCAGAGAATACTTTTCCAAACCAACTCCACATCTGCGATTCTTTTTCATTACATATTTGATTGATAATATTTTTCAGCACTGCACAAATAAAATGAATCAGTACAACACTAAGAACATATAGAATAACTGTTTTGACCCTTCTTTGCGAAGAAATTTCATTGATAATCCGTGCAGTAAACCAAACGGAGAGGAAAGGCTGAATAGAATGAATTAATTCATATACTGCTTTTCCTTGTGCAAGACCGGGACAATACTGTTTTAAAATTGAATAACCGCGCATTGTGACAGAAATTCTTTTTGAAATGGACATTTTTTTCATTCTGACACCTCCGTTTTATTGTTATTTTCTCTGTAATATTTCGCTTGCATTTCAAATAGAGTGTAGTACCTTCCCCTTAGTTTAAGCAGATCATTGTGAGTGCCTTCCTCGCATACTGCCCCGTTTTCAATGAGGATAATACGATTACAAAAGCTTGTACTGGCAAGTCTGTGTGAAACAAATACGGTGGTTCTTCCGGCGCTTATTTTGTTGTAATTTTTATATAGCGCACTTTCGGCAATGGGATCGAGAGCAGCGGTAGGTTCATCGAGAAGCATAATGGGAGCGCTTTTGTACATGGCACGGGCTAACAGTAATTTCTGGATCTCGCCGCCGGAAAATTCTATACCATCGTCGTAGATTGCCTTTCCGAATTGGCTCTTTACTCCATTGGCAAGTCGTTCGATTTTACTCCAAAGTCCTGCAGTGATCAGGCAATTCCTGACTCTGTCATGATCTATGCGTTCCTGAGGCGCCTCGGCAACAATTTCTTCAATCGTTACAGGCATGATACTGAACTGTTGGAATACTGCGGAAAAAAGTTTGTAAAATGCGATTCGATTGTATTCCCGGACATCAATACCGTTATATAAGACCTGTCCTTCCGTCGGATCGATTAAACCACAAAGTAACTTAACAAGTGTTGTTTTACCGGCGCCGTTTAATCCGACAATTGCGATATGCTCTCCGGGAATGATTGTCAAATTGATATTCTGCAAAGTATATTGTTCGGCGCCCTCATACTTGTAACTCACATTTTTTAGTTCAATTACTTTCGGGCCATCATCCACAGGACTTATTAAGCTGCCGTTTCTGTTGAAGGTTTCCGGATATTCAAGGTACGAACGAAAATAATTTATTTTAAGGTTTATCTGACTCAGCGTGGTTATCTGCGAGAAAATATTGCTGAGCCATGCTGAAAAACCAGTAACTACATTAAAATACAAAATAAATTCTGCGACAGATAGTTGTTCATTCCATATGAGATATAGCAAATATAGATAGGCAGCGCTTTCACGAAGCAAAGCTAA
>CAQBGY010000857.1 GCA_948759685.1 uncultured Eubacterium sp. | reverse complement strand
GGATCGGGTAGGTCGGCACCCTTACGGGCGCTTTCCCCCCTAAGAACCGTACATGATAGTTTCCCATCATACGGCTCAAGCAATTCAATACTTCTATGAAGCACGCTCATGAAAGTCCTCCTTTCTTGTTAAGAGATTTACAACATGTTTCATGTGCAAGATGCAGTTTGGATATACCATCCACGTTCAGCATCACCGTGCGCCACGGTGTGTCTTTGGTTATGGGTTCTCCACATAATGGACAGCATTGGTTCTGTCTTTCCCACATGAATATGAGGGATTTCCTTCCTTTCAAACTTTCTTTCATACGAATAAGATTTCTGTTAAGGAAGTAGTCATACCATTCTGCATCATACGGATTTGCATCCCCTTTTATTTGGGGATATTTTGTAATCTTGGTATCAAACAGACGAGTTAGTAGGATATGTGTATTTCCCTTCGGACTGTCTTTTGCGATACCGAAGCACCAATCACGATTATTCGCACGATGAAAATACCGATTTTTAATCCATCCAAGAGATTTGTTTGAATGGCGTCTGAGACACCATCTCCAAATCATATTGAATATCTTTTGGTCGGTTTTTCTAAAAGTTTCTGAGGCTGCGCAATACCGATAGTACATTGACCATCCCGTCAATATTGGATTCAACATCATAAGTATTTCCTCTTGTTTCACTGCTCTGTGCGATTTCAATAGAACCTTCACCTTTTCGGTAAGTTTCTTTACACTTTTCTTTGACGGTTTTGTCAATAGTGTATCATTATATTTGCGAATATTGAATCCGAGAAAATCAAAACCTTCCGAAACATGGGTTATGACTGTTTTTTCTTCTGACAGTTCCAGCCCTCTTTCTTGGAAGAATTCGACTAGAATAGGTTTTACCTCGTTTTCCAAGATTTCTTTAGATGCACCTGTAATGATAAAATCATCGGCATATCGTACTAGACTCACTTTGGGATTATATGCAACACCATTACGGGTTGTTTGCTTGAATCCCGAAAGAGCCTTTTCGATGCCGTTCAGAGCGATGTTAGCAAGAGTTGGCGATATGATTCCACCTTGTGGTGTACCTTCTTCCGTTGGAAAAACCTCTCCTTTGAAGACAAATCCGCATTTCAACCACTTACGGAGTATTTCTTTATCCATAGGGACATTGTTTAGAAGCCAATCATGGCTGATGTGGTCAAAGCATCCCTTTATATCTCCCTCTAAAACCCACTCAGGTGAGTAAGAACGAGATAAGAGGGCATGACAACGAATCATGGCATCTGCACAACAGCGATTCTTTCTGAATCCAAATGAATATTTGTCCGAAATGGTTTCTGCTACAGGGTCAAGTGCCATTAGGTACAATGCCTGCATTGCACGGTCTGTCATTGTAGGAATGCCCAAAGGACGAAGTTTACCATTACTCTTTTTGATATTGACTCTCTTTAACGGTTGAGGTTTGTAGCCTCTTCTCTTAAGTGTAGCAATGGCTCTGTATTTTCTTTCAGGTGTTGTCCATAATATTTTGTCCACTCCCGAAGTTTTTGAGCCACTGTTAGAGGTCACCCGTTTAACTGCCAATGCCTTGGCATAAAACGAGTGGGTAAGTGTCCATTGCAGAGCTTTCACTTTACCATACTTACCTTCTTTCTGAGCTTTTACAATACGCGCTTGAAGCTTCTTGACCGTTTCCTCCGCCTTGTTCCAGTCTATACTGGTCCAACTTTGGTTTCGGTCAGAAGGCGCACACTTAATATTTCTATTTTCGTTCATTTGCTTTCCTCCTTTAAGAAGTTCTTTAAGTTATCTTGTAAAAGAATTACCTAGTGGAAGTCTGCCCACTTTCGTGGAGGATGATGTTGTCAATGACACACGTGACATTGGCTTAATCCTTATCCATTCCGTTACAGAATGGCATTCGCTTTTTCCACAATCTTATACCTACATACCATTCGGCATTCCTTGCGGTCTGCTTACCCTTTGTGGGAGATATATAGGCTTACCGAGTTCCATGTTGATGCCAAACCAATGGGTTAGGTTCTGTCTCTCAGCCGGCGGTTCTGATGTTCGTGCATTCCCAAAGTTCACAGAAATGTCCAACCGCTTTACCTTTTGGTTCAAGCCTATCAGCGTTGTTTGGCTTGTTCGACTTAACGACCTTTAAATAACAGTTCGCTTGCGCTAACCATACCATTGAGCCAAGCCCCCAGACTGCATAACGCTTGCAGTCGTTGAAATTCCTTCACGGTTCATTCTTCCCCTTTCGGGAGGGTTACCTTTTCAGAGCAGCTTAGCACAACTGATGTCGCACCTGCTCTTAGGCTACTATTGACGAAACAATAGGTTTAATCAGAGTTTAACTCAGTTAAACAGTCATCAACATGACTTGCTCGTCACACAAACTTATAATCATAGCAGTAAAGCGCAAAACCTTTCTCGATTTGCTGTTTTATG
>CAQBGY010000856.1 GCA_948759685.1 uncultured Eubacterium sp. | reverse complement strand
CCGGACATCATACTCAGACCGCACCAGCTTAACGCTGTGGCGCATCAGCTATACGGGGATAACACGCTGCTTGCCCACTGTGTAGGGGCAGGAAAGACCTTTGAAATGATTGCTGCAGCAATGGAGAGCAAGCGGCTGGGACTGTGCCAAAAGAGCTTATTTGTTGTGCCGAACCATTTGACAGAACAGTGGGCAAGCGATTTCCTGCGGCTGTATCCGGGGGCGAATATTTTAGCTGCCACGAAGAAAGACTTTGAACCGGCGAACCGGAAAAAATTTTGTTCGAGGATTGCAACAGGCGATTATGATGCTGTGATTATCGGTCACAGTCAATTTGAGAAAATCCCGCTTTCCACTGAAAGACAGATGGCGATGATTGAAAGGCAGATAGCAGAGATTGAAATGGCAATCGAAGCCCTGAAAGCAGAGAATGGGGAGCGTTACTCCATTAAGCAGATGGAGAAAACGAAAAAATCGCTGAATACGAGGTTGAGCCGCTTAAATGATGCAAGCCGGAAAGATAATGTAGTGACCTTTGAACAGTTGGGCGTAGATAAGCTGTTTGTAGATGAAAGCCACAACTATAAAAATCTTTTTTTATACACAAAGATGCGGAATGTGGCGGGCATCGCACAGTCGGAAGCACAGAAATCTTCTGATATGTTCGCAAAATGCCAGTATATGGATGAACTGACCGGAGGGAAGGGCATCACATTTGCAACAGGTACGCCAATTTCTAACAGCATGACAGAGTTATACACGAATATGCGCTATCTCCAGTACAATACCTTGCAGCGTTTAGGTTTGGGGCATTTCGACAGTTGGGCGGCATCGTTCGGGGAAACACAGACAGCCATAGAGCTTGCGCCGGAAGGTACAGGCTACCGGGCGAAAACAAGGTTCGCTAAGTTCTTCAATCTGCCGGAGCTGATTGCACTGTTTAAAGAGAGTGCCGACATTCAGACACCGGATATGTTAAAGCTGCCTGTGCCGGAAGCGGATTATGAAAATGTGGTGCTAAAACCGAGCGAATACCAACAGGACATGGTACATTCCCTTGCAGACAGGGCGGAAGCGGTTCGTGACAGGAAGGTACAGCCGAACATCGACAATATGCTTAAAATAACTAACGATGGAAGAAAGTTAGCTTTAGACCAAAGACTGATAAATGATATGCTCCCAGATGAAGAAAACTCTAAAGCAACAACCTGTGTGGAGAAAGCATTTGAGATATGGGAGCAGACCAAAGAGCAGAAGTCGGCGCAGCTTATTTTCTGTGATTTATCTACACCGAAAGGAGATGGTACATTTAATGTATATGAGGACATCAGGGATAAGCTCATGGCAAAAGGAGTGCCGGAGAATGAAATCGCCTTTATCCATGATGCCAATACGGAAACAAGGAAAGCGGAGCTGTTCGCAAAAGTAAGGAGCGGGCAGGTTCGTTTTTTATTAGGTTCAACCGCAAAAATGGGAGCCGGGACGAACGTGCAGGATCGGCTTATCGCTTTGCACCACCTTGATGTGCCTTGGCGTCCTTCCGACATTGAACAGCAGGAAGGCAGGATTTTAAGACAGGGCAATATGAATGACAAGGTAAAGATTTTCCGGTATGTGACGGAAGGCACATTCGATTCGTACAGTTGGCAGCTCATTGAAAATAAGCAGAAATTCATCGGGCAGATTATGACGAGCAAATCCCCGGTGCGGAGCTGTGAGGATATAGATGAAGCGGCGCTCACTTATGCGGAAGTGAAGGCTCTGGCAACGGGCAATCCCTATATAAAAGAAAAGATGGATTTAGATATTCAGGTATCGAAGCTAAAGCTGTTAAAGGCGAACCACACCAGCCAGAAGTACCGTTTAGAGGACAATATCGTGAAGCATTACCCGGTACAGATCGCTTCCATGAAAGAACGCCTTGCGGGGTATCGTGCCGACATTCAGACCTATGCACAGAATAAGTTCCCGGATAAAGATACCTTTTCCATAAAAATCGGGAACCGGGTATATACGGACAAAAAAGAAGCCGGGGCAGCACTGATTGATATGTGCCGGAGCGCAAAACAGCCGAATATGGCAGTCACAATCGGGGAATATCAGGGATTCAAAATGAGTGTTTCCTTTGATTCGTTCTTTTCCAAGTTTACGGTCAATTTGAAAGGCAGCATCAGCCATGAGGTGGAAATCGGCGCTGATCCGTTGGGAAATTTACAGAGGTTAAGCAACGCCTTAGAGGGCATGGGTAAGAGAATGGAAGAAGTGGCGCAGAAACTGGAAAACGTGGAGCATCAGCTTGAAACCGCAAAAGTGGAGGTTACAAAACCATTCCCACAGGAAGCGGAGCTTGCGGAGAAACTGGAACGCCTGACAGAATTAAATGCTTTGTTGAACATGGACGAAAAGGGCGGCGATGGGATTGATATGGACGATGAGCCGGAGAATG
>CAQBGY010000855.1 GCA_948759685.1 uncultured Eubacterium sp. | reverse complement strand
CCTACACGACGCTCTTCCGATCTAAAAATCTGCTCCTGTTCTAATTACATCTTTTGAAACTTTATTACCAAGTGCAATATTTACAGAGCCTAATATTAACGACTTTCCCGCTCCTGTTTCACCCGTCAGCACAATAAGACCATTGGTAAAATCCACGTCTACTTCCTCAATTAATGCAAGATTCTTTACATGCAGATTAATTAACATATTTCCTCCTTCTTGTGCTTCTCTCCGTTTTGTCCCTTTTTAAGCAATAATACCGCCTATCATTTCTTTCACTTTGACAGCATCCTTTGCATTTGTTATTACACACATAATTGTATCATCACCTGCAATACAACCAATTATTTCTTTTATATTCATAGCATCAACAGCTGCACCTACTGCCATTGCCATACCTGATACGGTTTTAATCACAAGCATATTCTCAGCACACTGCATCGATAAAATACCATCATTTAATACACGCATATACTTGCTGTCATTTGTAATTGTCGTAGTAGTCGGTACAACATATTTTTGTCCGCCACTTCCTGTAGCTGTTTTTAACAGGTTCAATTCCCGGATATCTCTTGAAACAGTTGCCTGCGTCACACGAAACCCACTGTCTATCAGCATCTTTGCAAGTTCTTCCTGCGTTTCTATCTGATATTCTGATATTAACTCTATTATTTTTCTCTGTCTTTTTGCTTTCATAAATTCTCCGTTTAATTCAGTTTGTCTTTTATTGCCTGCAGGAAACTTCCTTCATCTATCTTTGCTATCTTTGTTGCCTTTTCTGCCTCACAAATACAGATTACATCTCCTGAAATAATATTAAATATACCATCTCCGTCAAAAGCAGCCTTTCTGCGTTCTTCATTCGGTGTCCTGCACTGCCCGATTCTTACTTCTATTTTGTCATTTCTTGAAAAAATAATACTTCTGTTCCCTAATGTATGAGGACAGATTGGTGTTAACATAATCATATGTGAATCGGGTCTCGCCACGGGACCTCCTGCTGACAAATTATATGCTGTTGAACCTGTAGGGGTAGATAAAATAACTCCGTCCGCCTGATATGTTCCAAGCATATCTCCATTGACAAAAACATCATAATCAGTAATTGCCAGTTCATCTCCTCTATGTATCACAATATCATTTAAGACTACCGATGAATATACCACCTTATTATCTCTTCTTACATCTCCCTGTAACATCATTCTCGATTCAATATGAAACTGATTATTTAAAAGTTTGTCCAGAGAAGAACTTATTTCGTCCGGAGATATCTCTGCCAGAAATCCAAGCGTTCCTTTATTGACACCTACAAAAACTGCATCTAAATCATTCAAA
Organism: uncultured Eubacterium sp.; assembly: GCA_948759685.1. Next base: position 1,112 of record CAQBGY010000855.1, on the reverse strand, counting down.
TCCTTTGCGGCATGTAATAGAGTACCGTCTCCGCCAATACTGATTACACATTCTGTACCTTCAGGCACTTCATCCACAGACAAAATCTTAAAATCACCAGTTTCTTCATCAACATTATCAATGATCATACATGTTCCACCATGGGCATAAATGTAGTCTGAAATTACATGCGCTATTTTTAACTGCTTATCCTTATAACTGTTTGTAACCACACAAAATTTTTTCATATTCTACCTCTATTTATCCAATGTTAAATGAGAATTTTCAACAACACATTCAGCTGATATCTCTGCTAAATCTTCGCCTTCACTTTTTATGGTATTTTGTAAATATAATAAATATTCGATATTTCCTTCCGGTCCTTTTACCGGAGAAAAATCCAGATTCAGAATATCAAATCCAATGCTTTTTGCAAATTCCATTACCATCTCAATAACCTGTTTATGAACATTTTTATCTCTTACAACGCCTTTTTTACCTACATTTTCCCTGCCCGCCTCAAACTGTGGCTTAATCAGGCAGACAATCTGTCCATCCTCTGCCAATAAATTTTTAACAGGAAGTAACACCTTCGTAAGAGATATAAAAGACACATCAATTGATGCAAAAGCAATTACATCATCAATATCCTCTTTTGTCACGTAACGGATATTCGTCCTGTCCATACAGACAACTCTCTCATCCTGCAGCAGTTTCCATGCCAGCTGCCCATGTCCCACATCTACAGAATATACTTTAACTGCCCCATTTTGCAGCATACAATCCGTAAATCCACCTGTGGATGCACCAACATCCATACATATTTTTTCTTTTAATTCTACGCCAAAACTGTCCATTGCTTTTTCCAGTTTCAAACCGCCACGGCTGACATATTTCAACGTTTTTCCTCTTACTTCTATATTTACTTTTTCATCAAAGAAAGTACCCGCTTTATCCTCTCTCTGATTATCCACAAAAACAATTCCGCTCATAATGATTGTTTTCGCCTTCTCTCTGGATGGTGCAAGTCCTCTTTTTACAAGTAATACATCTAATCTTTCTTTCATTTTGTTAATTCTAATACCTTTTCGTATATTTTTCTATGATAAATTTGTAGAACAGGGAAAAGTCTC
>CAQBGY010000854.1 GCA_948759685.1 uncultured Eubacterium sp. | reverse complement strand
CGGATACCGATTGATATCCGGCTAGTTAGATAATAAAAGTGAGCGCAAAAACCGCTGCGTTAGGGGAGATTTTGTCTTTCAGCTACGCTTTCAGACAAAATCTCCCCTAACGCATAGGAAAATACAATAGGAAATAGCAGAGCTTGTTGCATGTAAGGTAAAATCTAAAGGAATCCTATTTGTTCTACTACTTTTACGAGCTAACTGTCGCAGTCTATGGGGGTAGTTCACGCGACGGGTCACTAAACTTGTCGTTTGACAAAATACTTTCCCCGATAATCTTAAATATGAAGACATCGTCAAAGTATATTCAAATTTTTATACAAATGATATGCTTAAGGATGAATATCTGAGATTAGCCAATTTAGATGCTATTGCATTAATTTCAGAATTCGACCGTACTGGGAGTAGACGTCTAATTGACGCTGCAGATTTGTTACTATCTTGTATTCAGTAAGTTGCCTCGGATGGAGAGGATAATGAGATATACGCTGTCAATAGACTTCAGATAAAGAAACGACTGGGAAATGAATTTTCAGATGAAGAGAAGGGCTTCTTAGTTGTACACGCGAACGGAGATAATCTCCAAATCGCTTTTGGAGTTTATGTATTGATGGGTATTAAACAGAAAACTCAGCAACTTTGGGACAAGTTCTCTAAACCTGAGAAAAAGTGATAGAAGGATATTCTACCTACCACTTTTTGGAACAATTATAACACTTATAATTATGGATAAACTAAGAATGCAAAGCCGTGATGTGGTAGGCGGGAATGTGAAGAAGATTGCCGCGTTGTTTCCGCAGTGCGTCACTGAACGAATAGGCAAGGACGGCATGGCCGAGCTCGCCATCGACTTCGATAAGCTACGCGCCGAGCTGTCGAACGAAATGCTCGATGAAGGGGAGGAGCGTTATCAATTTACGTGGCCCGACAAGCGTGCGGCATCGCGCCTCGCCAATGAGCCTATAAACAAGACTCTGCGTTCATGCCGAGAGGAATCTGTGGGGAAAGATGGCACTCCCGGCGGTTTTGATTCTGAAAATCTCTACATTGAGGGAGATAATCTTGACGTGCTCAAAGTTCTCCGTGAGACATATCTCGGACGGGTAAAAATGATTTATATTGACCCTCCGTATAACACGGGCAATGACTTCGTCTATAACGATGACTTTGCGCAGGGTAAAGAGGATTTCGAGCAACGCAATGGTTTGTTTGATGAAGAAGGCAATCAAACAATAGATCCCATGCAACGCAACACAGAAGCCAATGGTCGCTTTCATACCGATTGGCTGAACATGATATATCCTCGCCTCAAAGTTGCTCGTGATTTACTCTCAGATGATGGTGTCATCTTCATTTCTATTGATGAGAATGAATATGATAATCTCCACAAAATTTGCTCTGAGATATTTGGAGAAAGGAACGTAATTGGAACTATAATTGTTCAAAGTAATCCCAGAGGCTCTATGTCGTCTGCTGAAATTGCAGAATTACATGAATATGTAATTTTGTGTTCTAAAAACCGGGAGTTATCTTCAATTATAGGGCACAAACTCTCCGAGGATATGATATCTGAGTATAAATACTCCGACGTTAATGGGCTGTATAGACTCTTAGGATTAAGAATGAGAGGTGGTTTTTGGAGGCGTACAGATAGACCTAAATTATATTTTCCTCTGTACATCAATCCTATTTCTAAGGAGGTGTCTTTAAATAAAGATGACTCGTTCTCTATACAAGTTTTTCCCATACAAATTTCTACTGGCGAAGAAGGAACTTGGAGGTGGTCTAAGGAAAAAATTATGGCAGATGGCAGTGAGCTTGTTGGAAAACAAGTAAAACGGGATGGCGAAAAAGTATGGGATATTTTTCAGAAAGATTATTTAGATAAAGATAGTGTAAAGCGAACGAAAGCAAAGAGTATTTGGAATGAACCTGAAATGAATTATCAAAATGGAACTAATAATATAAAGTCTTTATTAGGTAATTCAAAACTTTTTGAATACTCTAAACCAACTTTTCTCATCAATCAAATGCTAGAAATGATTGATACTGAAAATTCCATCATTCTCGACTTCTTCAGTGGAAGTGCCACCACAGCACATGCTGTTATGAAACTCAACTCTGAGGACGGAGGCAATCGCAAGTTTATAATGGTGCAGCTTCCCGAAGTCACGGATGAAAAGAGTGAGGCTCACAAAGTCGGCTATGCCAACATTTGTGAAATAGGCAAGGAACGCATCCGCCGCGCAGGAAAGAAAGTCAAAGAGGAAGCAGGTCTGCAAGGTCAAGACCTTGACACCGGCTTCCGTGTCCTCAAACTCGACTCGTCAAATATGGAAGACGTGTTCTATACTCCTGAAAAGTTTGATCCTTCGCTGTTTGATGGTCTTGTGAATAACATCAAGGCAGATAGATCGGAAGAGCACACGTCTGAACTCCAGTCACGGACC
>CAQBGY010000853.1 GCA_948759685.1 uncultured Eubacterium sp. | reverse complement strand
ATTTTAACATAGGGGATTTACCGTGTAAATCGCAAAGCCGTGCCAGTTTGTGAAAGTTCTGTGCCAATGTTGTGCCAGTGGGAAGAAATGAGTTAATCTTACTGGAATTTCAAATAAAAATATTTTTTAATGAAGCATATATTGTGCTTTTTTAATTGACAAAGTCGGAATCACATGATATATTGTTAGCAGTCAATGCGGACGAGTGCTAACAATATATTAAGGAGGAAAAGTATGGCAAATAATATGACTTTTTTCCCCGTGGGAAATGGGGATATGACACTTATAACAACAGATAAAGGTATTAACATCCTTATGGATTGCAATATGAGAAAAAGCGCAGAGGAAGAAACCAACAACGATTATGACTGTAATGAATATTTACATAATAATCTTAAAAGTGATGATGATGTGGTTTATGTCGATGCGCTATTTTTAACACATTCAGATCAAGACCATTGTAGAGGAATGAGAGAGTATTTTAATTTGTGTTCTCCAGAAAAAATGGATGATACAAAAATAAGAATCAATGAACTTTTCGTTCCGGCAAGGCTGCTGATTGATACAGAACATAAAAATGATGACGCGGATGCGATACGACAGGAAGCAAATAGGCGATTGAAGTTATTTGGGACGGATGACTTCAATAAGTCAGGTAATAGAGTAAAAATTGTTGGGTACAGTGAGGAATTAAAAAAATACAGTGATTTAATTATTGGGGCCGGAAAACGTGTTACCAGTATAAATAATATACAAGACTACGGTGCTGAAATATTTGTACTGCGTCCTGTTAAAAGAGACACAGATGATGAAAATGCTAGTGTAAATGATTGTACGGCGTCTTTCAAAATTTCGTTTACTATAAACGGAAATACCTATGTCGCAATATTGGGTGGAGACATTACTTGCGAAAATTGGAAAGAGGTTATTCAGTATAATAAGGATTTAGATTTTGATATTCTACTGGCTCCACATCACTGTTCGTGGCATTCCGTTAGTACAGAAGAGGGAGATGGAGCAAAGGCCGATAAAGATATTGAAGATTTCTTGGAAAAATCAAAGGATAAAGCATATATTATTGCATCTAGCAAACAGATTAAGAGAAATAATGATAATCCCCCTAGTTATAGGGCAAAAAATGTTTATACCAAGCATTTGGACGATGATGAGAGATTTATTTGTACTGCTGAATATCCGGATAGCGAGAATCCCAAACCGCTCGTGCTTAAAATCACAGGACAGGGAGTTCCTGTTAAATCAGTAACAACAAGTGCGGTCAAAAAAAGTAACTCATATACGCCAAAATCATATGGAATATGGAGTTAGGAATGAAGAATAAAGTCAGTGAGAGGTTAAAGCTGAAATATGTTGATTCGTGTAAATCACAATACAAGGAATTTCTACAAGCGTTAGAAGTAAACCCGACAATAAATATGTCGGGTTTATATGAAAGTGAAATAGAAAATGGACTATTTATTGAAGCTGAAGTAATAATTTCAATGCCTACTGGTGGAGTTTATAATAATTTGGATATTCGGAATAAGGAAAAAATACTAATTTTTCTAAATCCTGAATATCCATTAATTGCCCCGGCAGTTATTATAGCAAGAGATGATTTTCCGTTTTCGTTTGTACCACATTTGAATATGGGAGTTTCAAAATCTAAAATAAAGGAATTAAATTTATGTTTATATAGGGGCGATATTGATGAATGGTTTTACGAGCATGGGGACATGGCGTTTTGTGATTTGATAAATGAATGGTTTTCAGATCTTGTGAATGGTGAGCTGATAAAAGAAGATGGTTTTGAATGTGTAAGAATCAGTAACAGTATAGGAATAATGGTTGCGGATTATGAAATGCTTGAGCAAAGAATAGTCAATGATACAAGGGAAAAAGGACATTATATATTGCCTTTGTCAATAAGCCGTTGTTATGCGAAAGTGGAGAACGGAGATTATAGTGCTGGTGGTCAACATTGGCCATGCATACTGGTTTTTGATAAAAGAGTAAATGCCGAATATATTAGTGATAATTTAGGCGTGGTATCAGACTTAAGAAAGTTTTATAGCTATCAAAGCTTAAATCATGCAATACAAAAGTACAGAAATATTTATTATGATCCAAATAGTCAAGAGCCTTTGTTGAATAATAGCATTTTTATTATTCTTGCTGTAAAAAGACCGCAGCAAGTAATTGGTAACTTTGGACAATTTGAGTTTTTAGCTTTTTGTATGGAATTTGATTTTTCACAGAATCCGCATATAGATAATTGTAAGATAAAGAATATGTCAGCTCTCCAGTCTCTAAATTGTAAAATCACAGAAAGGCTTTCAGGAACTCAATTTGAGAAGGAAGACATTATTGTATGGGGATGTGGTGCATTAGGCTCAAAAGTTTCTATGGAATTGGCAAGAATGGGATATTTATCTCAAACATTATATGATAATGACATATTGA
>CAQBGY010000852.1 GCA_948759685.1 uncultured Eubacterium sp. | reverse complement strand
CCTTGCTATTGCAAGAGCTTTAGTCCGTAATCCAAAAGTAATTATTTTCGATGAGGCTACTTCCGCTCTTGACAGTACCTCTGAAAAACAAATACAGACTGCCATCGAGAATATGGCAAGTACAAGAACAACATTTATTGTGGCACACAGATTATCCACCATACGAAATGCTGATAAAATTGCTGTTATCGGGCACGGAGGATGTACAGAATTTGGTACCTATGATGAATTAATGGAAAAGCAGGGCGAGTTTTATCACATGAGAAAGCTGCAGACAGATTAACACTATCTGCAGCTTTTTATTATTTTTGTCAAATCTTCTGGCTTGTCTATAATTGCCATAGGTTTCAAACTTTCTAATAATTCCCGCTCTCTAAATCCCCAACTGCATAAGACACACGGAAGTCCTGAATTCTCTGCTGTTGCATAATCCACTTCCGAATCACCAACATAAATCGCTTCTCCCCTTTTACTTCCTAACAGTTCCAACGCATGATTTACACTGTCAGGCGCAGGCTTTTTCTTTATTCCCCCTGCTTCATTCTCTCCTATCGCCACGGAAATAAAATCTTTGAAATAAATATCATTTAGTTCCTCAACTGCCGGATGTGCCTTATTAGAAACAATTGCCATTTTAATGCCTTTCTGCTGTAAGCTCACAAGCAATTTCATAATTCCAGGATAAGCCGCTGTTTTTACCTGACAATGTTTCTGATAGTATTCCAGAAAACATCGATACATTTCTTCAAATTCGGGATTACTTTCTCCCATCGGTACAGAACGAATCATCAGTTTTCGTATACCGTTTCCTACATTCTTTCGAACTAAATCCACACTATGCTTTTCAATATGAAATTTTTCCTGAACATAATTTACTGCGTCTGCCAAATCTTCAATCGTATTTAATAATGTTCCGTCCAAATCAAAAATTACAGTATTATACATTATATTTCCTCTTATAAGCAATTTCTTTAAGTTCAATTATTTTTCTAATTTATTTTTTCTTACTCCATTTATTATTGTAGTTATCGCCGCAAATAAAACACCGGCAACAGGCCAGATAATCCATGAGCGTCCCCAATCCATAGTTAGAAAACTATATGCCAAATAAATCGCAGTAATAACAAGCCAATATACTCCAGAAAATGTATCATTACTCTTATTATCCATTTTCTTTTCTTCTGTGTAATCACCCTGTCCCAATAATTTGTCATAACTGTCTTTTATAATACCCGTTTTCACAAATCGATATACTCCAAATGCGATTACAACCAAAAGAACTCCTGTCATCATAATAACCAACACATCACTATCTGTGTTATTTGTGCTGTTTTCGATAGATGCCAAAAGCAATGGTATTACTGCAACAATGCACAATACCACACCAATTGCTATATTTCTGGCGAATACCGGAGCATACTCTTCTGATTTTTTCTTAACTTCAGAGAATAAATCCATATCCATTGTAATCACTTCTTTTTCAATAAACTCAAATTTATTTATTTTAATTCCATTGGTTATAAAAATTGTTACAGCAACAGCTACAACAACCAACAAAATACATAATCCAAGTATGCCTGCTGTATCTTCTGTAATTCCGAATTTTCCTGTATGTTGTGCTCCCACCAAAAACATCATAGGTGCAACGGAACAAATACATAAAAAAACACCAACAGCTATCTTTACTGATGCTTCTTTCATTACATGCAAATATTCATCTGCCTCTGTTCTGGAAACATAAATCTTTTTCTTTTCTACATCAGCATACTTTTCACTTCCATATACTTCTTTCTTACTATCTGAATTATATGTAGAGTCTTTCCTTTTTTCTTCATTCAACACTGAATCACTGGTATCATCGATTTCTTCTTTTAAAAGATAATCTGTTGTCGTATCAAATATCTGGCTTAATAATATAATCTTATCAATATCAGGTGTAGACGCACCACTCTCCCACTTTGATACCGACTGCCTTGACACATCCATCTGTGCCGCCAGCTCTTCCTGTGACCATCCTTTTTGCTTTCTAAGCAAAATAATCTTATCTGCTAACTTCATAACAAACCTCCAATTATTATTCTATCATCTTTTTTATGATAAGAAAACTCTAACATTTGCATCAAAAAACAACCACCAATCAGACTTTTCAATTTGTCAACTGGCGGTTGCATCCCTTTATTTCTGCGGAATATTTGACCTAAACAAGATAATAGTATAAATAATGTCCATCATCGCGGGCCTGCTCTATATATACCATCTCTCCGATTTTTATATTATTATAATCAGATTTATTTCTTACTATAATTGCATCTTCTATCATACCTTCATCCGTTTCACAAGTTACAAACCATTTTTGCTGTCTCATCACTGTCAGATTTTCTGAATGTACTTTTGCTATTACTTTCAACTTCAAAATCTTAGTTTTTTCAGGATTGTATATCACATCTCTTTCTATTATAAGTTC
>CAQBGY010000851.1 GCA_948759685.1 uncultured Eubacterium sp. | reverse complement strand
TTATTTTAAATCTAAATGAAACCCTACGGACACAATAAACATAATATTTGAATTATATCATAACCGAACAAATTTTGTATGCCTTTTAAGAAATATCCCCTTCTAATTATTTTTCTGTATTTTATGGTCTTTACCCTGACTAAAAACAAGTTTTTCTTTGCTACCTCGCCCCTTTATCCTTTTGCCTTGCCTGATGCTCTCGTCTGCTTTCCCTTTCTTTTACCTCATGCTGTTTCTGTCTAAGCCGTTCTTTTATGCTCATGATATCGTTTGCTTTTTCTCCGTGAATTTTCTCATACTCCGCACGAGCTGCCTGATACTCAAGATTCTCTCTCTTTGATGCATCAAATTCCCTATAGAATGCCTGAACAGAGTCAAAGTTATATTCTTTCACGATGGATGAAAGCCGCTTTTTCATATTGGCAATCTGGTTGTCGATACTGTCAATCTCCTGCTGTAATTCCTTCCGTCTTCCACCCTTAAAGATACCCATACATTCGGATAATTCCTTTTTCAGCTTATCGCGCTTTTTCTCACGCTCAAAAATTGCTTTATTCTGCTCTTTGAGCTTACTGTCAATCTCTTTCAGAAGGGGATATTTACTTGCGAGTACGGAAGGTTTTGGTTGCGGCGGTCTTTCTGTTTCCAACCTATTTGTTTCGGCAGGAACAGATTTTTGTTCTGCTTTTATCTGTTCGGTTATAGATTTTTTGACTGTGACAGTATTTTTCTGCTGTGACTGTTCTGCTTTATTCTGCATATCCGTTTCTTGGCGCAGATTAACAGAAAATGGTATCTTTTTCTTTTCCTGCTGAGTCGCCGAACCAGCTTTTACATGGGCATGACTTTCCATTTCTTTTGGTATTTCCTTTATGGCATCAGCAGCTTTATCAATAACTTTTTCCGCTATATCCATTACCTTTTGCATAGCTTTTATAATCAGACACTTTAATAATAAAATCGCCGCCCTGACAATCTCCCCGAACAGCTCCGGCTTGTTACCGTTCTGCTCCACAGATTCCTTTACCTTTTCCGTGATTTCTGTCTTTTTCAGTTCCACAACCTCCGTCTCGGATACGCCGCTTATAATAGCACGGTCAACAGCCCTGTTCCATTCCATGCGGATTTCATTGTCTGCTTTTATCGCCTCCGCTTTGGGATTATTTTTACCGACTTTCTTTGTGGCAAGGTACGGACCGTTTTTATCAAATATGCTGAGCCTGTCCTTATCGTCAATCACCATCTGGTTAATCAGATCCGTATATAATACTTTTATCTCATCCAGAAAAGATTCCTGCTTGAAGCGTCCGTCTTTTACAGTAAAAATCCTGCGTTCATACGCTTCGCCTTTTTTGATGATTTTACAGCCCTTGCGGATATTTCCGTCCCCGCCAAGTATCTCTTTCTTTGTCCGCACATGACGCCCCTGCTCGTCATAGAACATATTCCGGGTGGCAGTCTTTTCTTCCGGCTGGTCTAACCGTTTCCTCTCCGCAAATATCATATGGATATGCAGGTTTGTTTTCCGTTTGTTATGATGAAGTGCAGCAAAACACTCCACGCCGTACCTATCCTTAAATCCGTCAACCATCCTTTTCAGCAGCTCATCATGGTCATGGTTGATGAAACTTTCCGGCAGGGCGATCATCAGCTCCCTTGCTTCGATGCACTTTCCATTCGTCCCGCTTTTTTCAAATTCTTCCTGATTACACTTGGCAAGTTCCCGCCAGAACGCCCTGTCCGGCTCCGTTGCATAGACTTCATACAGATGCTCCTGTTTGGCATGGCTTGAAATATAAGTGATGCGCCCCGATAAATCATGCAGTTTTGCCATTTCTATAAATGAATTTCTCCTCATATGCGATTTTCCTTTCTTTTTATAGATAATCTGCCGCCGCAGATTTTTGTGAGCAGTCATTATCAGACGTCTGTCTGCGAACCGATGTCCGAATACGGGCAATTTACGGCTGTCGCTTTCTGACAGCCGCATAAGGGCTTCGTTTTATGAAGTCCCTATGACGATGCTGCACATCTGCCCTGAAATGTAGCCGTAAGCAGCATCGCCATTCATGCGCCCGTCCTCTGGGCGGTATGGATAAATACAGTCCGGCTCTTTCGGACTGTAAATTTGCGCAGGCGTAAATTTGCCCCCTGCAAGGGCGAAATCCCCGGAGTACAAAACGAAGTTTTGTGCGTAGGGTGTATTTCGCTCTCAAACGCCGAGAGCTTAGGGAAGGGCTTGCGCCCTCCCTAGAAATTACTGCCAGTCACTCCTTGAGCTACTCCGAAACAGTTCGTGGAGCAGATTCTTTACGGGCATAAAAAAGCCGCCTGTCTGAAAACTGGTATTCCAGCTTCAAAACAGACGGCTACATTTGCGCCCTTATTTGCAGCCTTCCGGCTGCTCTTTGCCCTTATTTTGCGGGCTTAAATGCCCGCCCTTTATTATGCAGCCTTATATGGCTGC
>CAQBGY010000850.1 GCA_948759685.1 uncultured Eubacterium sp. | reverse complement strand
TGGATATGCCGGAATCACTAAGCACTGATCCACAAGTTTTGCAACAATTAGACAAACTTGCATTTGTAAACTCAATACAATTTGGCAGAAAAGTCATGCTGGTTATTGAAAGCAATATTGACTATGACCAATTACAAGAAACTATTGACAATTTACTGAAATCTAAGAAAGTCAGTCAAAAGGAACTAGTAATACTAGCCAATTCTAATATTAGACTGGTGACTGTTGGAAACAAAGGAATTAAAGATATTAACCCAGACAATCCTTTTACAAGCATACTTAATTATTTATCTTCAACAGTTACACCTGATGATTTCGGAGGACCTATATCATTTTCTGCCTCTAATTTGAAAGATAATTCTGTATTTGTTAACCATTTCAATGCACAATAAAATAATATTATAGACATCATCATATAACATAATCGGATTATAAATTTTATCATTATGAAAACAATTCAAGTAATCATACTATTTTCCTTAAGCCTAATTCTTTTTAGCTGTGACAACGAGAATACGGAAACTTTTGATTTAAGTATTGAATCTTTAAAGCAAACCCGATGGGCAGGTACATTTGAAGATTCATTTATGAAAGGATCAGAAACTGTAACAAGAACTTTTGAAGCCGGCATTATTTTTGTTTCAGATGACGGTGGAGATTGCAGCCTTGACACTGCCGTTGAACCCTTTAAATACACTGTTAATGAAAAGGTTTTAACTATTCAAAGCAATAGTTTGTTTAAAGGCAGCTGGCTGTTAGTGAATCAGAGCAAAGATAGAATGGTATTAGAAAAAGGTACAGGAGGAGAAGGGGCTTATAAAGCCATTTTAACTCTAACGAAAACCAACTAAAGTATGGACATCTTATAGATGGTAATTTTATAGTAGCACTTCTCATCGTTTTATTTTTTTCGACTGAAAAAAACGATATAAAATTATAATAGCTGGTATAATAACAATGATTACAAACACATTCTGCACCAATCTATATATTAAAATTGCAGGATGCATCATTTGTACCATTATTTTTATATATGTATGCTTTTAGAACCTGTTTAAATTTATCTTCTCAGCTAAATAAGGTCGAAATAAGAATATTCTTATTTCGACCAAAATCTCTTATCGTTCAGCTCCATTTTTTACCCCCTTTCCGCCAAAGGCAAACGAACAAGCATGTGATTATCATCAAATCAATAAATGATAGTATATGGTAAGCCTAAAATAATTTTATATTCTTGTCGATATAATAAACAAACCACTTCTGCTCTATATTCGTGTGCCAGGCTCCGGAAAAATTCATTACCTGCAAATAGTTTCACAAAACCTCGATATGCGCGTAAGCCAACAAGACTATTCCAGCTATACCTATTATTTTCTGCCACTGCTTCATTTTATTTCAGCAATTTTCTATCATTGTTACTGCTTTCCAATACGCCCATCTGATGAATGGCTATCTGGTTCAGCTTCACAAGCCGTTCACCCTGCGTAATGCCCTGCTCGATGAAAACCGCATTGAGATTTTCCATATTTGACAGGCAGATAAGTTCGTTGATTGTAGCGTAGTCGCGTATGTTCCCTTTGAGGTCGGGATTGGCTTCGTGCCATTGCTTTGCCGTTACACCGAACATCGCCACATTCAGCACATCGGCTTCATTAGCGTAGATGATGCCCGCCTGTGCTGGAGTTACTTCCGCAGGGATAAGATTCTGCTTTATGGCATCGGTATGTATGCGGTAGTTGATTTTCGACAGCTCACGTTTCGCTGACCAACCCAACAACTGCTGTTCCTCCGTCTTGAGTCGCTGAAATTCCTTGACGATGTAGAGTTCAAACTCAACAGAAATCCAGCTTGCGAACTTCAACGCAATATCTTTATGCGCATACGTTCCACCATAACGTCCTGATTTAGCGATTATACCAACAGCATTTGTCGCTTCCAACCATTTCTTTGGCGAGAGCGTAAATGCGTTCAGCCCGGCCTGCCGTCTAAACCCCTCGAATTCGGTGGGTTTAAAATTCGGATTGTAAAGCTGTTCCCAAATGCCTAAATACTCTATTGTGTTGCGATTGCGCAACCAATTTGCAATCACGGCGTTAGGTTCATCACTTTTATGTCGTGCCAAATCGGTCAACGAAATATAATCATCCCCATTGACGGCGATAATTGTTATATTGGTATTTTGAACTGTAATCTTAGCCATTGATTTATCGTTGGTTTTATACTATATGCAAAATTACATATTTTAGCTGACATAGAGGATATTCCGTCGATATTTCGAGTCTTATTTCGATTGAAATCCACCCTAAGTTTGTATACCAATAGAAGAGCGAGACTCCAAAAACAATTTTTTGTAGTTTTAGACCTCATTCCATCCCCATCATCCTCAAATAACAAATTTGTAAAAACAAGATTGTCCCACATTTGCCTTTCGTGCATCTCCTTCCCGCCCCTGTCTATCGGTCGTTACTGGAT
>CAQBGY010000849.1 GCA_948759685.1 uncultured Eubacterium sp. | reverse complement strand
TGATTTGAGTGCGCAAGAGGGTGTGTAAACACCCCTCTTTAGGCGCGCAGATGGGTATAAAAATGATAGAGACTACGGCTGCCACATCAGCCTCATGTTATTTTACATCATTCATGCTTAAGGAGACATATATGTTATGGACATCATTAAAAATACAAATGAATATCATGTTTAGGAAAAAAGAATATAAAGCAGCCATTATAATAGGGATTACTTATTCATGTTTAAGCTTTATATACATCCTTACGCAATTTTGGGGAATGGATCTTTCGTTAATAAAAGATGCAAACCAATCAGTGTGCTATTCTCAAGATAATAGGCTTTGGTATTTCTTTTCGGTAATTTATCCGTTTTTAGTGGTTCTTCCATATGCTACGTCTTATGTGGATGATTATAGGAATCAGCTTCTGCCAATATATATATCCCGTTCGTCTCGCAAAAACTATTTTTTTTCTAAATTGATGGCAGCTTTTATTGGAACCGGAGCTGTAATAGCAATTCCTTGTTTGCTAAATCTTTTTTTGTGCAATTTATTTTTACCCCATAATCATAATACATGGCTGGGCGAATATCAGATGGGAAATTACTATCGCAGATTGCTTGGAACAAATATTTTGTATAATACCCCTTATTCAAAATTACCTTTTTTAAAGCTCTGGACAGAAAGCCCTTTTTTATATAATTTATTATATTTGCTTTTTTTCTCGTTGTTTTCCGGTTTGCTCGGCGCACTGGCTTTGAGTTTTTCATTTTGGTGGAAGAGAAGTAAACTTGCTCTGTTTTTTCCGATATTTCTCTTAACGCAGATATCGCAGAATTACGATACATGGAAATTGTCGGATGCAATAGCAAATGAAAGTACTTATGTGAATACTAATATACTGGATTATGTAGTGCCGACAATTTCAAAGGGGCGCACACCGTTATTTATGGCAGCATTTGTCCTATATGTATTATACTGATAGGTGTTTCCGTTTTGTATGCGATAAGAGAAGATTTAAGGAGTATGCAGTGATTCGGCAGAAGATATCTTTATTCGGGAAAATTTTATGGATTGTACCATATGTTCTGTTAATATCAATGTCCGATATCTTTCTGGCAGTACCGACATCGCAGCCTCTGCCTGATATGCTGTGGTATCGTATCTTTGGAAGGTTAAGTGCCGGGGAATTGCATACGGTGATTTTGTCTGTTAAGAGTATTGGGGGCATTTTTCTTTTCGTATTGCTGTATGGGAGCTGCATTTCGGACTACTTTGGTACAATAAGCGTATTTGTGTTTACCAGAGTTAACAACCGGAAAATTTGGTGTATTAAAAAAGCAGGGGAACTTTGTTTATTTTCAATGCTTTATTCATTTCTGCTTATCGCCGTTCATTTTGTGATAGGATTTAGGAATGTCAATGAATGGAGATTGGACGGCTCTGCTATAATGACATTTGCAGTAATTTGGGGAATTATTATGCCTTTGCTGGCGGTGGTCTGTCTGGCAGTAAATTGGATATCAATTCCATTTGATGTTCCGATCGCGGTTTTTTTGGTTTTTGTAGTTGTTATGATTTTGGAGTTTGTTGCCATATTGCTATTTGATAATATCGTGAATGTTATCTTAAATCCATTATGCTTTAACATATTGATTATAAATAATCCGGTATATGCGATTATGAAGATTTTAATAGAAGTATTATATCTTTTACTTATTATGGCCGGAATGATGTTTTATGTTAAGTATAGAGACATCTTTTGATGGGAGGTCATTAGGGTGGGACATTGCTTACGTGCAGAAAACATTACAAAGAGGGTTGGCAGAAAAGAGATATTGCATGAAATTTCATTGGAGTTAATCGGCGGTAATATCTACGGCTTTATTGGGGAAAACGGATCCGGAAAGACAATGCTGTTTAGAACCTTGAGCGGATTAGTCCGGCCAACGAGAGGAAGAGTATTATTAGACGGAAAAGATATTTACAGAGAAAGGAAAAATGTAAAAGTAGGTGTGATTATAGAAAATGCCGCGATGTGGCCTGAATTGACGGGCATAGAAAATTTGCTTTTTCTGAGTTCCTTAAATCATTGTATATCCTATAAGGATGTCAGGAGCACGATGGAAAGGGTAGGGCTGGATCCTGATAATAAGTTGTCGGTAAAGAAGTATTCATTGGGTATGAAGCAGCGTTTGAATATCGCGCAGGCAGTTATGGAAAGGCCGGATTTCCTTTTCCTTGATGAACCGACAAATGCAATAGACAAGGATGGAATTGTATTGATCCGTCAGATTATTTTTGAAGAGGCAAAACGCGGGGCGGTAGTTCTGCTGGCCAGCCATATAAGTCAGGATATTTCGGAATTATGTACGGAGGTTTATGGTATGGAGTCCGGTGCCTGTATGATAACTTCTCGGAATCTCAATGAATGAGATTCCAACTGAAAATTGACAACTGAATATCGTGCAGGAAAAGAAATTTGAGAAAAATGGA
>CAQBGY010000848.1 GCA_948759685.1 uncultured Eubacterium sp. | reverse complement strand
ACTCTTTCCCTACACGTCGCTCTTCCGATCTTCTGTTAAGTCTTTTGGGCATAGCAAAACCGCCCACCATACACCGTTTTTATATGGTGGACGTTCGCGTTAAAAATTTATAGCCTACTAAAAAAGAGCCAACAAACCGTGAGATAGTATGCTCACTTGTTCATCGGCTCTGCGTCTTATACATCTGGCTCTTTGATAATAATTACCCGCAATTTTTTTGCTTCAGTCAATGTTTCCTGTTTGCATTTCGGACAAATCCTTTTCTTTCATAAAGCAGATGCTTATGCTCTTATTTCTTCCTAGATTTTATGCAAATATCCTTTAAACAAAAGGCAAATCCACATAGCAAATAAAACAAATGCGGGCAGCATGTAAAGCGGCATATTTTCTAAAATCGCTTTTCCAATCCAAAAAGAGGGCAGCGGACATATTACATACTGTATATCTGATTTAATGAAAAACGGAATAACAGCACCAGAAATAGTCAGCGTAGATAACTTCGTTACGGCCATACCCTCTAGCTTGTTTGATGAAAGCGTCAGTACAAGCAATGCAACGATTATGCCCTGCAAGGTTCCTCCCGCCGCAAGCAATAAAATGGTAAGCGGAGAAAGAGGCGTCAGTTTAAAAGCGGGCAGCAGAATAATAGTCGCAAGAAATGCAATAGCAGAAGGCACGCCAAACCGTGCGACTATGTAACCTGTTTTTCTTAAAGGCGTAATGAATAAATAGACGGCTGTCTTTTCATCTCTTTCCTCTAAAGAAATCATTGCTGAAACAAAGCAGAACATAGTGGATGAGAGCATTGCAAACAGGATGTCAGCCAACTTGTAATAGGGAGAAATAATTGCCGCGATATGAAAACTGTCTGTCAAAGCAGATTCTATGAAAGGTATGGCAAACCGAAAGAAAAAGCCTGCAAGGATTGGCGAAAAACAAGATATAAATAACATCATGTCCCGCCGCATAGCTGCCGCCATTTGGAAAAAGCTCAATCTAATTGCTTTCATAGCTTTACACCTCCCATGCTATCCCACATTTTCAGGACACAAAATCTTGAAAGCACAAATAGGATTACCGTCGTTGCCGCCACGCCCCAAAAACCTATTGCGGACGAAGAATGCCCTGAAACCATATCCATACAAACATTGACAGGATAATACCCGCACCATGCAGGAGTAATTTTAAATAAATGCAAAATTGCAGGAACAAAGCAAACGGCTTCGATTGGCACAGTCCATAATATAAACTGATTAAGGCCTGTAATTTTTGTTGCAACAATTATTCCAAGTAATGTAAATATCACACTGGATAGAAACGTACCAAAAAGCACAATTTGCAAATGATCCGCATCTGCGGCTAATGCTAAAATAGCTGCTACAACAAGTGAAATGGCTGACAATGAACTGACTTTAGCAATCACATATTCCGTAGCATGGACAGGAGAAACTGCCAATGCACAGGTTGTATGCTGGCTCTTTTCCAAAAGGACAATCGCCCCCATGAAGAACAGCCCCATTGATGCGGGGTCAGAAAAGATTAAAATTGCGGCAGCTTTTTCTTTCCAATTTTCGGGGAGCGCAAAAAGCACTGTTATATAGATTACAGTCAGCACTGCATATAAAAAGTAAAAGCCATATTTCGCCTGAAAGCGCATATCCAATAAAAACAGCTTTTTCAACCTCATAACAGCGTCCTCCCCGTAACATCTATAAAAATATCATTTAAGGTCGGCTCACTGCTGTGAATGGATTGCAGACGGTTTTGGGCGATCAGATTTTTCAGCCGCTCATCAGAAGATATTTGTTCCAAAGGGCAGCTTGCTCTATGCTCCCCATTCTCAACCCATGTATAAGTTACGGTTGCCGCTCCTTTTGACATAATCAGATTGTGCGGGCTGTCAAGGGCGCATATTTTGCCGTTTACGATAAATGCCACCCTGTTGCAAAGCTCGGCTGCGTCCTGCATATTATGCGTCGTCAAAAGAATGGTTTTCCCTTTTGCCTTTTCCTCTAAAATCATATTTTTCATCATACGGCTGTTTGCGGGGTCAAGCCCGCTGGTCGGCTCGTCAAGGCAGAGCAGGACAGGGTCATGCAGCAATGCTTTTATAAAGTTTAAGCGGGATTTCATGCCCTTTGAATAATCGGCTACACGTTTATCTGCATCCTGCTCCAAACCTACCGTTTCCAAAAGTTCATCTATCGGGCGTGGCTTTTTTTTGTATAATGATGAGAAAAACTGCAAGTTCTCTCTTGCCGTCAGCTTTTCATACATTGTTGAAAATTCAAAATCAACCCCTATATCCTCATAAAAATTCTTTGTACGCTTTTTACACTCAATGCCATTTACCAGACAGGAGCCTTGATACGTTCTCAACATTCCAATCAAGATTTTCTGCAGTGTGCTTTTGCCTGCCCCGGATGGTCCTAAAAATCCAAAAATTTCACCCTCTGGAACAGAAAAACTCATACCA
>CAQBGY010000847.1 GCA_948759685.1 uncultured Eubacterium sp. | reverse complement strand
GAGAGTATTGTTCCCGGAGCCAGTTGAATCGGTATGTAAAAAATCAAGCCAAGTACCGTTGCGCCAATAATAAACGCCCTTGTGACCTGTTTCACCCGGTCATACTGCTTTGCTCCGAAGTTTGTCCCTGCCGCTGGCTGGAATCCCTGACTTGCTCCCCACATGGGAATCAGGGTAAATGACTGAATACTAAGCGCAGCTCCTAAGATAATCTGCCATGTTTCCCCTCCATGCTTTGCCGCCACATTGTAAAGTGTTGTCTGCTGAACTAATGTCATAACCTGCATTAGCATAGCGGAAAATCCCACACCAAAAATTTCAGGAATCAGGGAACTTTCCACCCGGATTTTATGGATACGAACCAGCTTACTCTTTTTCAGGAAATACCATAAAGTAATGACAGCAGTAACAATCTGAGAAATAACCGTTGCGTAAGCAGCGCCCTCCACGCCCTGCCCCTGATTCTTCATAATGGTAATCATAATCGGGTCAAGAATGATGTTGAGGACAGCGCCAGTGCCGGTAATCAGCATTGCCTTTTTCAAAATCCCTTCGCCACGCATAATCATATTTGCAGACTGTCCGAAATTCACGAACAACGAACCAGCAAAGATGATCCGCAGGTAACTCTCCGCATTGTTCAGGATTTCTCCCTCCGCACCACTCAATGTTAAGAGCTGGCGTGTAAATATCATTCCAAGAATGGTAATGACAATGCCAAAGATTAAATTTAATGCGATCAGGTTTCCCATAATCCGGTCAATCGTGTCCTGATCCTTTTTTCCCACTGCTCTTGAAAGAACCGAGGCAGAGCCAACGCCGATCAACGTAGATACTCCCGTGTTAATCAAGGTAAAGGGATAGGAAACGGAAACCGCCCCCATCGCCACCTCATTGATAAGCTGTCCAACGAAAACCCTGTCCATAAAGTTGTATAACCCGACAACTATCATACCAATAATAGCTGGTATGCTTAGAGATAGCATGAGCTGAAACGGCGAAGCCGTCAGCAGTTTTGTACGGGTATCTGTTTTTTGTGCCATGATTGCACCCTCCTTTTATTGTGTGATGTGATAAATTTTTGCCGAAGCTTAGGCGCAGTGAATCGTACCAAACAAATCATTCTTTTTTCTTTATTTGATATGAATCCCGTATATGCTCAAAGGATTTCTGACTGATGGTGTGTTCCATACGGCAGGCATCCTGTTCGGCTGTTTCCGGATCTATTCCTGCCTCAATCAGCCATTGAGTGAAAAAGCAGTGGCGTTCATAGATTTTCTCCGCAACTTTCCGCCCTTCCACTGTCAAATGGAGAAAGCCGTCCTTATCCATTGTGAGAAGTCCGCCATCCCTTAACACACCCACCGCATGGCTGATACTTGGCTTGCTGAACCCCATGTGCCGGGCAAGGTCAACGGAGCGCACCGCACTTTCACCCATTCGCTTTTGCAGCATCAAAATAGCTTCCAGATAATCCTCGCCCGACTCATAAAGTTTCATTGTATTTATCTCCTTTTATTTCTGCTGCAATGCCACAAGATGTGCATACAAGCCATTCGCAGCCATCAATTCAGACGGAGTACCCATTTCACTTACTTTCCCGTCATCCAAAACAACAACCTTATCCGCATTGGCAACTGTCCTCATACGATGCGCAATTACCATTACGGTTTTATTTTTCAATAATACGGAAAGCGCATCCTGAACTAATGTTTCACTTTCAGCGTCCATTGAAGCAGTAGCTTCATCAAGAAGCACCACAGGGGCATTTTTCAGTAATGCACGGGCAATGGAAATACGCTGCCGTTCCCCTCCCGAAAGTGCGCTGCCATTTTCCCCGATATTCGTCTGATAGCCTTCCGGCAGACGGTTTATAAATTCTTCGCACTGTGCTGCCTTTGCCGCCTGCTTCACTTCTTCATCTGTCGCTCCGTTCCTGCCTAAACGTATATTTTCCATTACCGTATCATCAAACAATAAAACGTCCTGAAATACCACCGCAAAATTTTTAAACAGGGTTTCCGGCTCAACGGTTTTTACATCAACGCCGCCAAGCGTAATGCTTCCGGAATCTGCATCCCAAAATCTTGCCGCAAGTTTTGACGCTGTGGATTTCCCGCTTCCGGAAGGGCCGACAAGCGCCGTTACCTCCCCCTGCTTTGCCACAAAAGACACTCCCTTTAACACAGGTTCTTCGTTATAAGAAAATCTGACATTGTTAAATGCAATATCATATCCACGATTATTGCATACATTACTTCCCGTCTGCTCTGCCGTATTTTCAATTTCTTTCATTCTCTTAGCGCTGACCTGTGAGGAAAAGAGTTCTGCCATCATCATAAAGCAAGAGGTAAATGGGTCATAAATTCTTCCCGCAAAGATCAGAAACAAAATAAACATAGGAACAGACAGCGAACCATCTATAACCAGAACACTGCCAACAAGCAATACCGCCACCAATCCTAAACGAAGCACAAA
>CAQBGY010000846.1 GCA_948759685.1 uncultured Eubacterium sp. | reverse complement strand
CCGTCTTATACATATAGCGCAGATATTCAGCCATGTTCGCCGATGAGAGGGCCTTGCCGGGTAGGTCAGGGGCATTACTGCCCCTTTCCCCCCTCAGAACCGTACGTGAAAGTTTCCAATCATACGGCTCAAGCGGTGTTAAATTTCTATTTAATAGAAACCAGCTCATAGTTACATCTTATTAGTTTGAATGACTTTTCTTCTACAACTGTCATGCAACAGGAAATTTACTTTCTTGCCGTTGACTATTTGTTGGGAAGTTCCCCAAGGATGTTCCTTGTCTATGGGTTTACCACATACGGGACATAAATGGTTCTGTCTTTCCCACATGTACAGCAACGATTTCCTACCGTTGAGCGACTGTAGCATCTTGTAAGTCTTGCGCTTTTCAAAATACTCTGTCCATTCGGGGTCAAAGGGATTTGCTTCACCTTTTACCTTGACATATCGGGTAATCTTTGTGTCATACAGCCTCTTTAGTGCAATCCTGTCATCAGTCTTGCCTTTCTTGAAGTTTGCCACGAAGCACCAGTTACGGTTTTTTACCCGTGTAAAGTATCGTTCGGCAATCCAATATTTGCCTTTCTTGGGGTGTCGTCTCTTAGCCCATTGCCATAACTTTTCAAATATCAGGTAGTCAGCTTTTCTGAATGTGTCAGAAGCCACACAATTCTTATAGTAGTTTACCCAGCCTGTTATCACAGGATTCAAGAACCTTATGAGTGATTCCTGTTTGCTTCCTTTATTGGAATCAATGATTCCCCGGATTTTCTGCATGAATTTCTTCAGGCTCTTTTTGGACGGTTTGATTAGAAGCACTCCTTTGTATTTTCGGATATTGTACCCAAGAAAATCAAACCCATCATCAATGTGTGTAATCTTTGTTTTCTCTTCCGACAGGGTCAGCCCCCTTTCTTTAAGAAAATCCACCACTAACGGTTTGATTTCTTCCAAAGCTTCCTTGCTTCTGCCTGTGATGATAAAATCATCCGCATAGCGTACAAGATGTACTTTGGGATAGTAGGTCGTTTTCCTGTTTATACATTTCTTGTGATACTTCTCTGCAAGCATAGTTTGCAGTCCGTCCAGTGTCATGTTCGCAAGAGTTGGTGAAATGATACCGCCCTGTGGAGTGCCCTCTTCCGTGGAGAATAGCTCCTTGTTGAAGACGAAACCGCATTTGAGCCATTTCCGCAGCATCACTTTATCCATAGGGATATTGTTCAGCAACCAGTCGTGGCTGATGTGGTCGAAACAGCCTTTGATGTCACCCTCCATAATCCACTCAGGGGAAGCTTTCTTTGCAAGGACGCAAAAGCACTGTTCCCTTGCATCTCCAGTACTTCTTTCTTTGCGGAAACCGTAAGAATTACTGTCAGCGGTTGTTTCAGATACAGGTTCCAACGCAAGCAGATATAATGCCTGCATAGCCCTGTCTTTCATTGTTGGGATTCCCAATGGACGTAGTTTCCCGTTACTCTTTTTGATATTGACCCTTTTTAATGGCTGGGGTTTGTAACCTCTTCTTTTCAGTTCACCGATAGCCTTGAATTTGGCATTGGAAGTTGACCATTTCACCTTGTCAACGCCTGCGGTGTCACTGCCACTGTTTGATGTAACTCGCTTTACGGCTAAAGCCTTAGCGTAAAACGAATGCGTCAGCACCCACTGCAAGGATTTCACCCTGCCGTGTTTGCCCGCCTTTTGAGCTTTTACAATACGTGCTTGTAGCTTATTAACCGTTATCTTGCACTTGTTCCAGTCTATGCTTTCCCAAGTGTTCCATTTCCGGTCAGTAGATGCACACGATGTTTTAATTTCGTTCATTTGCTTTTCTTCTTTAATAAGTTCTATAAGTTTCTTGTAAAACATCCACCATGCGGAAGTCTGCCCACTTTCGTGTGAGGTGATGTTTCAACCTCTATCCGTCCCATTACAGGACGGCATTCGCTTTCTCCGCATTCCTCTGCCCGCACTCCATTCGGCTTCACTTACGGTCTGCTTACCTGTTGTTACACAGGAGAAGTACGGGTTTACCATGTTTCTTGTATATGACAAACGAATGGGTTAGAATCCGTCTATCCGCCGGCAGTCGTTATGTCCGTGTAACCTTAGCATGGAGAAGGTTATCCGACTGCGTCCCTTTTGGGTTAGAGCCCAGTATCATTAGCGGCTCATTCGAAGTTACGACGTTTATCAACGGTTCACATTACGTTATTCATACCATTCAGCCTAGCTCCCCTGCCATTCGATACTAACGGCAGTTGTAATCCCCTCACGGTTCAAACTTCTCCTTTCGGAAGGGCTTCATTGTTGGTTCTGTTACCGCACGGGTTCATTGCTTAATACCGCACGTTCCCATAGGCTACTGTTGACGGAACAACAGGTTCAATCATTCTAATTCCAACTCGTGGAATGAAAGTTGAACAATCATATACAAGACTTACATGTCACAACCAAGCCTCTTCCACGATAAGCTGTTT
>CAQBGY010000845.1 GCA_948759685.1 uncultured Eubacterium sp. | reverse complement strand
ACAACGGTATTTCTAAGCATACTGGGAAGAAGGGAGTTTGGTTAAATAATGAAAGAACTGCGGATGATAATAAGGGAGTTACGGGAAGACCGGGATATAAAACAAAAGGTAATAGCAGAATATCTGGGCGTGTCACAGCAGACTTATTCCAACTATGAAAACGGTCACCGTGAGATACCGATCTGGGCGGTGACGAAACTCTCTGAATATTACAAGGTGAGTACCGACTATTTATTGAGCGCAAACTCAGAGTATCTTGGCAACACCAATTTGAACGAGAAGTATCTGGGAGACATTACCATGCATGACGTCGTCTTTGATATTCAGAAACTGAATACCAAAGATCGGCGCGACCTGCTGAGATATATCAGATTTTTGGAGAACGGGGAAAACTAAGGGTTTCCTTGCTTTGTATTCAGATAAATTGTGATCCGTGAAATGAGAGATATTCTGAGTAATGAAGTTGCGATAACGTGCGACATTGGAGTGGATAATCCTCTTGAAGTGTATGGTGTTTCTTTTGGATCAGAGCATGAGGTGGATGTCAGGGCGGATACATTGTCAAATCATATTCTTGTTCGCAGAAATCCGTGGCAGTAGTTATTTTGTACAACCACCCTTCTACACAAACTTTTTCAATACAAGATATACGGTTTTTTATTGAGTTTTCTGTGTTAGAGGTTATGGTTGTGGTATCAAATCAAGGAGCGGTTCATTATTTAAGACGAGAGGAAAATTATGATTTTAGCCTTTGGAAATTTTTGTTCCTGATCCAAATTATAAGGTTGATGAAAAAGAATTGAAAAAAAGTATAGAAAAAAATAAGGCTATCATAGCAAGGGCAAGGGAAAACCGAAAAAAATATTTGCAGAAAGTATGATATAATACTAAGGATTTGATATGATGCTGCCAGAGTTTTTATTAACGAGATCATAGAAGAATCGAAGCGTATCGTTTTTCTTGGCGGAGCAGGCGTCTCTACAGAGAGCGGGATACCAGATTTTCGGAGTAAGGACGGGTTAGGAGTAATCTGCGAAGAAGATACGTAAAGCCATCAAACAGCAGCTGCAATACATCCGCAGGGATAGGGCATATATCAATGCTTTTCTTGAAGCCGGAGTAGAATTAACAGCAAAACAGGACGATCGCCTAAAAGTCATTGATGAAGTCTGTAAGCAGCAGCTGCACCGGTAGAGTTTGGAGCCAAGCTTGATTTAAGCATTGATGAAAAAGGACTTGCCCGTCTGGAAAGATCCTTCAGTTTGGCAAAGAGATGCTATGGACTTGACATGATAAAGGCGAAGCTCGACTTAACGACGAGAAGCTCGATTGCGTTGTCAATTCTGACAATGAATGTAGCCCGGCTTGTGACTCTTTTGCTGCAATTTTTGATAATGTTGTTTTCAAGGTTCAAACAGCATGAAAATATGCTGATATTTATGTGAAACAAGGACTGTGAAAAATTAAAAAGTATATCGGAAATTTGGCGTGGTATTGAGATTCTATTGGAATTAGGCGCATTTCGAGGATTAACCATGAAATAAATCAGCATTTGCTTCATAAATGGACAACGCCCACTCAAAAAGCCCCGTTAACCAACCATTTCCAGTGATTATCAGGGCTTTCGTCAAATTTTCAAATATACAGAACAATTACATCTATGCACGTTTTCGCGGCGGCCATTTCATGTCGTAGATGTCTGCGCCATATGGAAGATCCAGCTTTTTATCCTCACTTAACACATACTCCTTACCGCCAACCAGAAAGACGTCGCCCGGTTCATAGTCCCGAAACACAGTATCCGTATCTTCCATGAAGAAATGGTAAGTGTTATCATATCTCTCTTTCGGTACTGCAGTTCCCGCATTCCCGTTGGAATAAAAGTATTCCTGCCTGTTATCCCCTACCTGCACGGAAAAGAACCCCTCTGTGATTCCCGCATCATTCAAAAGCCTTCTCACAGTTTCATTAGAATAATTTAATCCGATAAAAGTGCCGTTTTTTGATAACTTGTTCCAGAATTGTCCAATCTCAAAGCTGGTGTCGTCTATTATGCCTCTCTTTGTGTCTGATAAGGGCTGATACAGACTCCCATAGGTACAAGTGAGAATATGTGTCTTACCCCCTTCATCCATAAACTGATAGTATTTTCCGGGCTGAAAAACGAGGGCATTGTTTTCAGCAACAGCTTTTTCACATTTATCCAGACTGACACTCGGAAAATCTTCTTTGGAATATTTCACACCCTCAAAGATAAAACCATCCGGCAGCTCTGTCCCATCCAGATATGCAAAATTTATCTTATCAAGGATTTCATCGGAAACTTTTCCTGCGGTTTTTGATGCAGGGGCTGTGTATAAACCTATTTTATCGACACAGTTGTCCCTTCTTATAAAGGAATCCCTCTGTCTCCTATTGACAGCATTTCGCTTTCCGAGCAGAACATCGATCATGCGCTGCTTTCCGCTCAGCGCTGCCATCGGGTTTG
>CAQBGY010000844.1 GCA_948759685.1 uncultured Eubacterium sp. | reverse complement strand
CGAAATGTTACAGCGGCCAAAAAATTTCATTGAAAATCGGGGTGAAATGTTACAAAGCTCGGACATTTCAAAAATTTTTATGATAATTCCCGTATTTGATCTACCAGAGATTGTTTTTTTATCTGCCGGATTGCCAAATACGAGAAAAGCATTTGGACGGCAAGCATCAGTATAAAATAACTGAACATTTCAACTGTCGGAAAATGATAGCTTACTTTTCCAAAAATACTCATTGCACTAAAGACGGTGCAGAGAAGATACCCGATAAGAGTTCCGCATGATATGGAAAGAAGCAGCACCCCTAATGTATAGAACAAGCCCTCTATCAATAACATTTTTGAAAGCTGCTTACTGCTCAAACCAACCGCTTGCAAAACACCTAATTCTCGCTTCCGTGTCAAGATGTTTGTTATCAGTGTGTTTAGCAGATTGATAATGCCAAAAACCCCGATAAACATAACAAAAATGTAAACTGGCATACGATAATTCAATAGTTTTTCGTTGTATGCCTCTACCCAATCATTCAAGGTACTAACATAGACGCTGGAAGCCGGTGGAATTATCTTTTGGATTTCATCTTTTGCAGCTGCCCATTTGCTGTCATCTGTATCTACAATAAATTGATAATTGAGGTTTTCAACAGGAACGATCTTTGACAGCATTTCTAAAGGAATAAATAGCGTATCATATCCGCCATACGGGATATCAGCGTCCACAATTCCCATTACTTTTACTTCCAATGTTTGTCCGCCAACTTCAATCAGAAGTTCGTCCCCAATCGCTGCATCCCACCCAAAAGTTTCTTTCCACTGTGGGCCATTTTCAATAATAATGCCATTATTATTGAGTAGTGCTTGCAAATCTGCTGTACCATCAATCAAATATTCTTCAAGCAATTTTTGAGAGCTTGGCATATATGCGTCTGAAACAACCGGTTCAATATCTCCCGTTGGCATACGGACATTCAAAACGGTGCCCTGGTATTCTTTTATTTCTTCCACACCATCTATGTCCCAAATGGATTCTCTAAAATCTTCTGTGAGCAGATTTGATTTTTGGAGTTCTGAATATTGTTCGCTGTTATGTGCCTGCGGCCCGTAATCGCCTAATTCAAGGCGAATTTCTCCGTAAGGAAAACTCCTGCGCGCCATCGCTAAAGGATCAATGGAATTAAAATATGCAGAGCTTGCCATCAGCAAAATTCCACATACCCCTAACGACAGGATCGTTAAAGCGGTTTTCTTTCTGTTCCTTGCAAAATTAAGGAAAGCTAAATTTTTCGCGGATAGAGAACGATGCAACACTTTTGTACTGTTGGACATTACATCATTATTGCCCGCCATATAACGGACTGCTTCAATAGGCGTAACATGAGCAGCAGTTTTGGCTGGCTTAATTACAGCAATCATAACACATAGATACACAAACAGAGCTGTGACAGCGGCAATTACAAATACCATTAAAGTGTTCCAGCCTTGTGGGACAAGGACATATCCCGCTATTGCACCGGCTAATATTCCAATCGGAATACCAATTCCGGAAAGATGGAATCCCTCTCTAAAAACGATTTTTTTCATCTGTTTTCCAGTTGCCCATATTGTCCGCAGTTTCCCATATTCTTTTGTTTTTCTGGCTATGGACACATAGAACAGACTGTAAATAACAAGGGTACAAGCCAAAGCGATAATAAGACTGATAAATGCTATTACAGCGATATATTGGCTGCTTCTCTGTTCAATGAGAGAAAAATAATATGTTGAAAACTGCATTTGCTCCGGCTGTATTTCCAATTCTCTGCACAATGTTGATAATTCAGCTTGTATAGCGGCCTTAGACCAACCATCAGATTCATTCAAACGGATATAAGCGGAGTATGCCAGTTCGCTGATCTTGTTTTCAATATAGGACTGCGACACGAATACGGAATAATTTGAATTTTCGACAGGCAAAATACCACATAAGGTATAATCTTTTTCTCCATCTCCCAGATTTAACGATATCGTATCGCCTATGGATTTGGACAATCCAGCTCTATCAAGAAACGCCTTTGTGATAGCAATTTCATTTGTGGATTTGGGCAATTCTCCCTCTAAATCAGGATATTTTGCTAATTTCATCAGCGTTTCGTCCATTGAACGAACGGTTAATTTGTAGTCCCCATAAGATACTAAACCCAACAAATGACTTACACCCACTTGAACCCTATCGTCATTTACTAATTTCGTAATGGTATCATTATCGACTTCATTGATGATTGCTTGATAACGCCCAGCCGCATCATTTAATGATTTTCGCTGCGAAGCAAAAAAATACAAGGTCGTTGTCATTATCAAACAGGCAGCTAAGGCAATCGTAATGATAATGAGGATGTTTCTGCTTTTATCTGCTTTTAAGTTTCGTTTTGCCAACTTTTTTGTAATGGCGCTTGTATCGTTTTCAAAAGGCCATGTCATAGTTGTATCACCTCCATATTTGATAAGGGTATTGT
>CAQBGY010000843.1 GCA_948759685.1 uncultured Eubacterium sp. | reverse complement strand
GACGGACAACAAGTACAGATTAGCCGCTTGACGGATAAGGTCATGGAGCAGAGCAACATTATAGACCGATTGCAGGAAAAAGCGACTGATTTGGGGAGTTTGGAGCGTCATTTAGGCAGGGAACAGGTACAGTCGATAGTGGAACGGTCAAAGGCATTAGAACAGGCAGAAAGGGCAAAGAAACGCCCGAAACATACCTTTGAAATGAGCCGATAGGAAAGGAGATTGATAGGATATGACGGATATGGAAAAGAAAGTTATGGTGCGGCTGTGTGCTAAAATCGTGGCAGAAACAGACCTTTACGAAACGGACAAGGAAGTGCAAAATCTGATAGACTGGGTATGTCTGTCGGAGCAGATGAAGGAAAACAATAATACAATTCGCAATCTGACCGGGGAATATAAGAAGATAGAGCCAGATTGCCGGGAGGGAGTGTGGGCGCAGTTGGAGCGCATGAAAGAATTGTGCAAAGAGCGCAATAATCTTTATGAGAAACAGAATGACTTGAAAGGGCAGAAGTGGAAAATAGAGAAATCGTTAGAACGATAATAAATGTGGGGTGCGGTGGTTGCTGCGCCCTATATTTATGTGGTAAATGAGGAATAGAAGTGATATAATTAAATGAACAAATCGGTATATGGAGGATTGATTATCATGATTCAATATAAAGATAAATTTTACTACACTAATGATATAAGTATTATAAGAACCCGCTATTTAGACGTAGTTAATCTTTTAAAACAGTCCTATTGGGCAGATACAAGAGATGAAGAAACCATACGCTTATCAATAGAACATTCTTTGTGTTTTGGTATTCTTGATATAAAAAAGGACATTATCATAGCGTTTGCAAGAATCATAACGGATTATGCAACAATGTATTATGTGACTGATGTTATTGTGGATGAACGATATAGGAACCAAGGTTTAGGTAAAAAATTTATTGAATACATTCTTAATGATGTACGCTTAAAAGGCTATGGTTTACTTACAACAAAAGATGCGCAGGATTTTTATTCAAAATATGGATTCAAAATTTGCCAAGAAACATGTATGTGTAAATTGGGATATGCGGAGGTAATATAATTGAATGTATATAAAACAATTAACAAAAGGCATAGTTACAGAGGTAAGTATAAATCTGATACTGTTCCCAGAGAAGATTTAATAACAATAATGAAAGCGGGACTGAACGCTCCGTCAGGCTGCAATAAGCAAACAACAAGTCTAATAGCAGTTGATGATAAAGATGTATTGAAAAAACTACATAAAGTTATAAACCCACCAGTTGGAGAAACGGCTCCCGCTATAATATGCGTTTTAACACAAAGACTACCTGCATACAGGGAAAAGTGCTTTGCGGTTCAAGATTATTCCGCTGCAATCGAAAATATGTTGTTAGCTATAGTTGAACTCGGATATCAGAGCTGTTGGTATGAAGGACACATCACTGATGAAGAGAAAATTGGTTATCAAATGGCTCAAATCTTAAACGTTCCCGACAACTTTGAGTTGGTGTGTTTTTTGCCTGTTGGTATTGCCGAGACAGAACCAACTTTACCTAAGAAGCGAACTTTTGAGGAACGAGCATGGTTTAATGCCTTTCCGAATAATCAAAATGAATCAGTTCCTTAAAAATCATCAAATCACAATCGGGATTTAGGAGAGAAAAAAATATGAAAGCAGATGTCATTAAGAAATATTTTCAGTCTTGGATAGATAAGGATATTGAGATTGTAAAGCAGACTTTTTCTGAAAATGCTTTGTATAGTGAATGCTATGGTCCGGAATATCATGGCTTATCACAAATTGCAATGTGGTTTGAAGATTGGCATAATAAAGGACAAGTATTGGAATGGACAATTAAGCGAATATTAGAACTAAATCAAACGTTAATTGTTGAATGGTACTTTAAATGCAATTATGATGGCAGGGTAGATGACTTTGATGGTGTTACAATAGCAGACTTTGATAATGATATGAAGATATTAAAATTATGTGAATTTCAGTCGAAGGCAGAACACTACTATCCATATGAATCATGATACAAATATGTTTAAAGAACAATGAAATTCCAGTTTGTTGATTAGAGTGGTGGAGGACAATGAATTGATATTTTCCTTGTTAATGATATTTATACATGGTGCTAGCACCATGTAATAAGAGTAGATAAGGAGAAAATCATTTTGGTGCCAAAACGGTGCCAAGAAATCATGCAAATAAAAATACGCCATACAAAAACAACGATTTTATGCTGTTTTCCGCAATAAAAAGCATAGAAAATACCACAAAGAACGCTATTCAAATACCGTGAAGGTGGAAGGACAGTAGGTTCAGGTAAGGTTGCTACAATTATTGAGTAATCTTTAGATTAGAGCCAGATAATAAAAATAAGCACCGCAATTCCTTGGGAAACCAAGGGGTTGCGGTTTTTTAACTTTATAGGAAATTCCGACCTATTGACACACAAAGAAAAACATATGTTTACCGA
>CAQBGY010000842.1 GCA_948759685.1 uncultured Eubacterium sp. | reverse complement strand
CAACAAACCTGTTATCAAACGGGGCGCAGCCAAAAGACGTGCAGGAGCTTTTAGGACATTCGGACGTAAGCACTACAATGAATGTCTATGCACACGCTACAAGGGAGGCTAAGCGGGATTCCGCAAAGTTATTGGATAAGGTTGTGGGAATGAGTTAAAAACAAAAACTGAATAACAAAAACTTTCCCTTGTAACCTGCTGATAAGGGCAAAAACAAGGGAAAAAGATACATATTTTGAGGTTGGGCATACCGCAGAGCCTTGAAAATTAAGGAAAGTTAAGACAGTTAGTAGACAAACTGGAAGTTATCGCTTTCTGATAATCCAATCGTCATCTTGTTTTTTTCTCTCTGCATAGTAACCGCAAGGCATATCCTTTAGGGTACTGACAGAGTTATCTAAATCAAAAACCCATTTTAAAGATACTAACTTTGCTTCATCTGTTTCGTGTGTTTCTCCGCATAGAAATTGCCACATTCCGTCATCTTCATCATGTGATACATATAGAATAGGTGCCTGACGCTCCAATATATGGCAACAGATAATCGTAGCAGTATCGGGTGAATCATAAAAAGGAAATTCCATGTCTGTTACTCCTTTCATATTTCGATTTGTCGTTGCTTTATTATATATCCGTTTTTCCAAAAATGAAAGCGATTTCTTATTCTTTCTGTTTATCAAAACGGAACTTAAACAGGGCGGCAACAAGCCGGGATTTTATGCTGTCCTCCGTATCCCTGTCGATATGCCCGTTTTCAATGGCGGCGATTCGGATTCGCTTGCTGTAATGCCGTAAAACCTCGTCCACGGCTTCCGGCTCTCCGCTGGTCGCCCGGACAATCGTTTCATAGGGCAAAAGATTCGGATTCCCCATGCGAAAGCACCTCCATTTTCCTTTGCAAGAGTTTTAACGTCCTGCGGATTTGATAACCGGTCGTACTCCGGCAGCGTCCATACATTTTCCCGATTTCCTGTTGTGTGTAATCTCCGAAAAAGTAAAGGAAAATGATTTCCCATTTTCTCTCCGGCAGGGATAACAGGGCTGCAGCAAGCTCCCCATTGGTGAGGATAACTGTCTGACCGCATATCTTAATGGGGTATTCTTCATGGGGATCTTCAAAGTATTTGTCTGTTGTGCCTAAAGGGTAAAATTTTTCCTCTGTGAGGTACTCAAGGGATATTTCTCTTTTGTGCCGCCTGTGCTGGTCACGCCATGC
The DNA here is from genome assembly GCA_948759685.1 of uncultured Eubacterium sp. The sequence goes on along the minus strand of CAQBGY010000842.1, from coordinate 1,277 downwards.
TGTAATAGCTGCATTGCGGATAACAATGTTGCAAAAGCCGTGAAACGTATACATTATGTGTTCCTTGTATGCTTCCGTGCAAGGCATAAAAAAATCCCCCTTTCCTCTACTGGAAATAGTGTCAACAGGTTACTTATGCTGAAAAGGGGCTGTTCTTTTTACTGTCCGCCCCTTAAAGGCGGCTCAAAATGAAAATTGACAGGCTTGTTAGCATTATCATGGTGCTTCTTGATAAAGAGCGTATAGGGGCGCAAGAATTAGCGGATATGTTTGAAGTATCTCCCCGCACAATTTACCGGGATATAGATACTATCAACATGGCGGGGATTCCTATTCGTTCAATATCGGGAGTGGGCGGCGGTTTTGAAACTATGCAAAAATATAAAATTGATAAAAATGTTTTTTCAACTGCTGACCTTTCCGCTATCCTAATGGGGCTTTCAAGCCTTTCAGACATAATACGGGGAAATGAACTAATAAACGCCCTTGCAAAAGTCAAAAGTTTTATCCCTGCTGATAAAGCGAATGACATAGAATTAAAAACAAGTCAAATATGTATAGATTTAAGCACTTGGATTGGCAACCAGAATACGCAATTATATTTAGAAATTATAAAAACAGCTTTGCAAGATTGCAGACTGGTTTCCTTTGAATACATAGCACATCACGGAAAGAAAACTATACGGACAGTTGAGCCGTACCAGCTTGTTCTAAAAAGCGGTCATTGGTATTTTCAAGGATATTGCCTTATACGAAATGATTTTCGTTTATTTAGATTATCCCGCATATCAAATTTACATATGGAAAAGGAAAATTTTACACCACGGGATTATCAAAAACCGATTTTAGACTTTGAGGAAACTCTGAAATCCATGCAAATACCAATAAAAATTCGTATTCATAAATCTATCATGGACAGGGTTCTTGATTATTGTACTTATGAACACTTTTCTCCCGATGACGGCGAATATTACATTGTTGATTTCCCATTTATAGAGAATGAATATTACTACGATATTCTTCTTAGTTTTGGTGATAAATGTGAGTGCTTGGAGCCCTTAAATATTCGTGCCAAAATGAAGCGTAGAATACATGATGTAGCTGCCATATATGAAAATTAGAATATTTTTAGCTATCTTAACAATATATAAATGATGAATGGAATTCCGCCGACGTAGGCACTGTACGTAATGTGCATAACTTGCTGTCTTATGGAGTTGTAGGAAAGTCTGTTTGCAGAATGTGGGAAAGCTGCACTTTAGCTTTTCCATGTTCTG
>CAQBGY010000841.1 GCA_948759685.1 uncultured Eubacterium sp. | reverse complement strand
TAAAGCATGTATCATTCCAGTATGCGTCAAAACGTTTTCTCGCTTTCTGCTCAGAACGGCTTATGGCGATAATATGTATTTTCTCACATTCTTGTGTCGTATTTCTATTCCGATACATGAAGATGTCAATTATGACCGAGGCAATCATACCTGTTGCACCAGTAATAAGAAGCGTCTTACTATTAAATTTTTCCCATGACAGCTTCATATTGGCTGACTGAATTATATCTGGCTGGTATATCCAATTATTTATTAAATGATTCAACTTACATCACTCCCTTATTTTTAACACATGAACCTCTAAATACAACCTTAGAAACAAGAAGTAAGCGTCATAGTATTCAACTCTACAAACTCAAGTCAGCCATATCTTCCCTGCATGAACCATTTTTAATTTGTCTCTATTCGCCATAAAATATAAAGTCGTTAGATTTTCTCCCAAATATCCAGCAAATCGATCTGCACGTTCCCAGCCTTTCGGAAAGGTCAGCGCTTCTGTCCTTTCAAGTACGGAAAAAATAAAACTGCAATAATCATCATACACTTCTTTTCTAGCAATCAGCATATTATAATTATAAAAATATGGTCCAGAAAATATCTCTCTAAACTTTTCATAATACGCTGGCGCAGTTTCCTTTAATGCACAACACATTGCCTCCCAATCTGATTCGTTTATATACCTAGAATGCTGCCCTGAGATATTAGGGTAATGTATTGAAGGATACGGTAACACTACATCCCACTTAGATTTCTTTTCAATTAACCTCTGTATCTGTTGATCACTGATATCAAAAATACGGCGGTAATGACAGATTCCCTTATAGTCTGCACTGCTGTGTTTCCATGCATAATAAGTAGCTGTCAGCTCGCAGTAATTTTTATTTTTTAGAGAAATATTATCCCCCTCATTATCTCTCCTGTCCAATATCAACTGATCTGTCAGTTCGGCACCTACTTGGATAGGACACACATAGTTTGGAATATTTACAGGATTCTGTAAAGTATGATCAACGTGGCTCTTTGCTTGGAAAACTTCAATGACAGGCTTTTTTATCGCCAACATCTGCTGTACTGTCATAAATAATGGCATCTCCGAATAAAAGTCTCCCATGATTTTGTTCTCCAGCTTATTCCCCACAAATATGATCTGTTCACTGTCGATTTTATGCTCAAAAAGCAGCCCTGCAATTACTGCATGATGAGATTCCGGTACTGCAATAAGATACATCATCTCCTTATTTGATGTACTCCACTCTGTCAATATTTTTACAGGAATACCGTCTATTTCTAATGGGTTGGCTCCCCGTTCCGATATCAGGAAAGCTGAGGGTATACAATTATATGTAGTTTTAAGTGCTGTATAGATGCTGACCGCAACAATCCCTGCACCGTAAATACAGAACGGATACATATTTCGTCCCCCTCCCTTATCTGTCGAGTCTTGCCAGTACCTTTCTGCACTCTGTTTTATCATATGGATTAATCTTATGATTGGCAAAAGTATTCTTCGTATAATCGTCATAAAGCCCTATCACACCCTCTGGCATTAAAACCTCTCTAGGGAAACATGATATGCCATTGATCTTCTGGTACTTATTGCAAAGCACGAATCCTTTTTGTATCATATACTTCGTTTCGTAAAATGTATTGTAGGATAAATTCAGACTTCCATCACTGTTTACAAATGCCATATGATCATATAGCTCAAGTAGTTCTCTGATTGCCGGATGTCCTTTTACCGCCCCTAAACCAGACCCGGAATTTAACTGTCCTCCATCATCTATGCCAATAAATGCTTCATTGTATAGAAGGTCATCTATAGGTCTTAAAAGTTCTACATCTGTATCAAAATAAATTCCCCCATAAGTATACAACACATCCTTTCTAGCCAAATCCGTTGCATACATATACTGCCCCTTCTCCATTGCTTCCTTTGTATACTTATACCTTGTAAAATCATAATTTGACTCATCCCACCGAATAATTTCATAGTCTGGACAAAATTTTCTCCAAGTCTCTATATTTTTCTTATCGTCATCTGGAAGATCTGATCCACCTAACCAAAAATAGTGAAGCTTTTTCGGTATTACTGGAATAGATGTTTCTTTTAAATCAAATACTGTTGAAGCCTTCTTATTCGCTATTAGCGAAAAAATATAGGTCTCAACGCCATCTAACTCACAAATCTCATCTAATTGATGTACTAAATCAAGGGAATAATATGGTGTAAGCAAAAGTGTAAATTCCTGCATCTTCTCCTTAAATTCCCTACAAAAATGTTTCAATGAGATAATTCTTATTCGAAGCCCTTCATCAATCACGCAATCCGAACCATCCAAAGACTCATTACCATCCACAATAAACCTAAGACAATTCTTCATCCCTCTATTATAATATGACGCAACGAGCAGCTTTGCAGAAGCTCCCGCTCCATATAATACAAGCTGTTTTCGGTTTTGAAACAGCGCTGTAATATCATCCACGTCATTATGTA
>CAQBGY010000840.1 GCA_948759685.1 uncultured Eubacterium sp. | reverse complement strand
ACATGTCCTATGGCAAGTTGTCCTATATCACTATTTCTTAGAGATATCGAAATTTTAGCAATAAATTCTGCAATATATATTTCTAATGCTCTGATTAACCTTTCTAATTCTACATTTAGAAATTGAACATAATTATCTATTCCCTTAATACTTCCATAATCCTTTTGCAAACTTCCATTCGATGCTTTTAGCAAATGCATTAATATTTTTTGCTTTTCCTGATGTACTTCTTGAAGATCTAAGCTATTCCTTGTAACTTCTCTTAATTGATCCAAGCTTTGAATAACTCTTGAAATTTCCATCTCAAAATCTATCCAATTTTCCCCAATATAAGAATCACAATTCAAAAAATACTCTACCCACACATTATCTTTAATATAACTATAAAATTCATCTAATGAATTATTATTAGTTGAAAATACTTCGCAATAGTTTCCATTCTCGGCAGGCTTCCTATTTAACTTGCGATTAATAAAAGCATTTTTTAAAATTTCTTTGATTTCACTACTGATTTCCCATCCATCTAAATTTTCAGAGATATATAATTCTGTACTCCTACCTTCTACAAGTGTGTAAATCTTACTTGCTTTATTACAAAACTCCAAAAAATCCCCATACTTCGTAGGCAACCCATGAGCCAAGTCAAACCCATTCCCAATCACAAGTATATTCATAAAATGTTTTCTCCACATCTCTTTGTATATTTTAGTTCACTATTCTAAATCAGACATCAACCCCTTTTATCCATATCGCATATATATCATAAAACTTATTTATGTAATATTTTAGTTCTACCTCTATATACTGAAACAAAGGAGGTGCATACAAATGATAATAAACACCAATAAAATCAATGCCCAATCATTAGGACAACTGATAAGTGAGCATCCTGAATTACCCGTAATACCATTAATCTCCAATTCTTTTGCAGACTATTATAACCTGTACACAGACTATACCACTGGATGCATTGGAACCTCATTTATATCAAAATACTGCCACTATAACTTTGGCGGTAAAAAAGAATTTGTCATCTATGAAGATGTTAATCTCATAGAAGATTATCTTTTAAAGCATAATGCGAAAGATACCGAAATGGCAATCAACAAAATCACATGGACTTCTGCTATTTTCTTCTATCTTATCACTCCGCAATAAGTCTGCATTATGTAAACTTATTTTACAACATATATTTGCCTGCTACTTACATAATCACATTCAAATTGAGCTTCCGAATTACTATTTTCTGGTCTCCATACTCCCGCAATCGCAATAGGCTCTGTATGATGGCATCCTTTAAACTTGTTATAATATTTCCAACACAATTCCTCATCTGTAAAATTCATTCTTACAATAATATGCGGCTTCTTATAGTTAGTTGAATAATTAAATAGTAATGCTTTTTCTTCATATATTTTTTTGTAATAACTGCATTCCACAATTAGAAAGCCATTCAAATTACTTTTATACCTTGCATAATTTTCTTCATCCGCAAATATATCATCAATTAAAACTCCATTATATTTTCCCTTTTTCCCAAGTATTACACACATTTCGTAAATTTTTCTAAGAGAGCGAAAGCCCATACTCCCACCACCGACCTTTTTCCTATTTGTTCCTGTGGTTCCTTTATGGTTTGAGTTTGGTTCTGAAAATACCCAATCAACAAATCTCTGCATTGTAAATTTACTTTCAACATACTTTGTTTTGTCAAAAGTAATTCCACATCTCATACAATTAGCACTAATATGATATGGGGAGGATGGCAATCTTCTAAAATATGCTTCTTCTATATTTCCAACATTAACAACTTTCATAACTGCGTCACAATCTGCCGTCACACAGTAAAATAAATCTTTCTTTTCATTAATAGTTACTTGTGAAGCATTCACCACTGGTCCCGTATTGTTATTTTTCCTCGCTTTATATGGCATAACTCCATCCTCCTCTGCTGTAATCACTTCTTCCATATATCCCCACTAACAACGCAATATTTGTCGCAGCTATGTTTAAAGCATGCTCCGCAAACTCATCTGGAAACCAGCTCATTGCTTCGTAAGTAACAAGATAGTCTATTGGCATTCAAAATTAACAAACTGCAAGAAATAAACTCTGTGAAAAATTTAAAAATTTTTCATAACATCAGAAATTCTTTCGCTAACATATAAATATTTTTCCCAAATTTTGTTATCCCTCATAATAATACATGAATAATCTATTGATTTCTTAACTCCTAACAATAATAACTGTGTTATTGGCTTTCTACCAAAAATTTTTTTATATTTTTCCTTTTCTCCCAATTTATTTTCTATTGAAGATAAAATATTATCTTCTTCTTCCCTCAAATAATCAATATATTCTAATAAATCTAAGAAAATAATATTTTGTTTATATTCTTTCATCAATTCATAGCTAGAAGCCCTATCATATTCTCTATTCTCGTAATCTCTCCACGCATTTTCACGCAACATCTCTAGTAACACACTGTCTCGTCCAA
>CAQBGY010000839.1 GCA_948759685.1 uncultured Eubacterium sp. | reverse complement strand
GACGTTAGCAAGTTTTGGTATCTACTTCTGTTCATATATGATTTTATAGAGGATATTGGTACAAATGCACCTACATTGAACAAGTCTGTATTGGAGGATTTTAGCTATTTTCATGCCAATCTGCTGGAAGCTACAAATATCATCCTAAAAAAGAATAATAAGAAAAGCTATGTTATTGAAAGAGAGGACACAATTAGAATCATTCAAGCAGCCTTGCAGCATTTTGTCAATACATATAGCGATATTATACATAGCGAACAAGATAGAGAAGCCATGATTAAACAATTAAAAGACATAGGTTTGGAGGGCTTTATCAGAAATGACTTATCGTCAAAAATCAGCTTTACGGACAAGTTCAGTCTTGACATATCTTATAAGAAGTGGAAGTTTACAGATATGTTTCTGTTCTTCATTGAGAGAAGAAAGGCTACTACCATACCCAACAAAAAGGTAAAGGTATCTAAAGACAAGATGATGCTTGTTTCAAGACTTATCTATACCGTAGGCTATGATGGCAAGAGGTATAATGAAGAATACGATTCAGAGGGCAACAAGAACAGAATGTTATCCAATCTCCTTAGAAGATACAAGAACGAGAAATTTCCGTCTGTCATAGCTAATAACTACATGGTAGTCTCATAAACAACATACATAAAAACCATAGCAGAAATGCGTACTGAAAGGCTTATTCTTTTCGGTACGCATTTTTTTTGCGTACTGGAATGGGCACGTTTTCTACACACATGGGCATTCGGCAAATTCCTTTGTCACCCCTAAATTCCTATCTAATTTTGCAATGTCAATCAGAGACAATAAGGCGCCAAAGTCTATGATTGAATTAACTGATTTATCAATTTAAAATTTTAAGAAAATGGAAAAATTTAATTATGGCATTGGAACAGATAATACTGTTAAAGTTTACGACAATCAAGGCGCATACAACACCTTGCAGGAAATGATGAAGCGTAAGGAACAACTGATAGTGAAGTTCTACGGCAGCAAGGACAATACACGTTGTGCATGGATAGAATCCGCTCACGTGGCAGGATTCAAATACCAACTGAAAAGCGCATCCTATCAAGGCTTGTTGAACTACTTATTCAAAGGTGACGTGACAGACTTCGATACAAACCCGAAAGAAGCGGACACGTTGGATGAGAACGAGGACTTCCAGCTTGAAATACTGAAAGCAATGATTGACGCTGGTAAGACAATACAATATGTCCCGTTGTTTAGAGAGCATCCCGAATCTATCAGTGCGATTCTTCCTTGCTTCAAGGGAAAGATAATGTTCAGAATCAAGCGGACAGATGAGACATTGGACTATTTACGTGAGCATAAACAGATTATCTAAACAACCAAAAGTAAAGGGGGGAGTTTCCCCCTTTTTTATTAACTATTTAAGTATAAGAAAAATGAAGAACAAAGAGATAACAGTCAGCAAGGAAGCAAACGGCAAAATCCAATACTTGACAGAGATACTGCCCGAAATCCCCACCAACACCATATTATATAAGAAACTTACGGGACTTGGTGCTACTTATGGAGAATTGAAAGCAAACCGCAATTCAATCATCATAGAGCCGAACAAACCCGTTATCAGCGGAAAATGCAAAGACCCGAAGCATGGGAAAGACAATCTTTTCGGTGTTTTTGATGGTGTCTATGCGGATGACGTAGTGGCATACATGGAAAGGAGCATCAAACAGAGTAAACATTTTAAGATACTCACTACTCCCGAAAGTTTCCACAAGGTGCAGGAAGCATTTGAAGAAATGGATATGGATATACGCTATAACAGCTTTCTATTGTTTGATGAATGCCATAAGATAGTCAAAGATTCAGGTTTTCGTCCCGATATAACATTACCTATGGACTTGTTTTTTGAATGTGAACAGAAAGCCTTGGTATCTGCCACTCCCATCGAGTTTACAGACCCACGTTTTGAAGAACAGAAATTTCAGACCATTACCATCAAGCCTACATTCGACTATGTAAAAGGCATGAATCTCCATGCTACCAATAATCTGTTGCAGGCAGCAAAAGAAGTGTTTGCAGGTCTGAAAGGTAATTGTTTCGTATTCTGTAATTCTACAGATACCATCTATTCACTGATGCAGCAACTTGACTTATTGGACGAATCCGCAGTATTCTGTTCCGAAAAGAGTGTGGAAAAGCTGAAAGGCTTGAAGTTTGAGAATGTTTCCGATATATGGGACAAGGGCATAATGAGGCGTTATAACTGGCTCACTTCACGTTTTTATAATGCGGTGGATATTGAACTTGAAGAGAAGCCGACCATCTTATTACTAACAGACTGTTATTTTGCGGACTATACCGCATTTGACCCGAATACGGACACGATTCAATGTGTGGGAAGATTCAGAAACGGTGTGTCCTCTATCCACCATATCAGCAACACCAACCGCAATTTCATGGTGAGAAGCAAGGAAGAACTTAAAGGACGTATTTCGTGTTGGAAAGACGTGTACGATAT
>CAQBGY010000838.1 GCA_948759685.1 uncultured Eubacterium sp. | reverse complement strand
GGAATTCAGACGTGTGCTCTTCCGATCTAAATTGATAAATTATTGAAAAAGTCGAGAAAATGGGCAGAACGGAACAGGAAGCCATTATGGAAACGATGTGTTCAAAGTGTTGCTGTCTTTCTGTTGGTATGCGCTTTAACCCTTGGGACTATTATGGTAGCGAGCCCAACCGTTAGAGCAACAGTCGTAGAATGGATCATAGAGTGGTATGACACCCATATTATTTACAGATTTTCGGGAAAACCAGATGCAGAGATTGTTCCTGAGTATGAAATTACAGAATTACCATCTGGATATGTTGTACCAGGTAAGGTTCAGGAACTGATTGATGGTAGGGCAGTCACATATAGTAATGGCGTTGGAGATACGATTTATTTTGAATATGTTCACGTAGAGAGTAGTTCTGCACTTATGATTAAAATGGAGGGGGTAGAATCGACGGAAGTTAAAGTGAATGGTCATGTTGGATATTTATATTTATCTAATAATTTAGGAGAAAGTAATGCTATAGTTTGGTACGATGAACAGGAAAAGATTCAATTTATGATTGACGGTTTTGCAGAGCAAGAAGATTTGCTAAGAATGGCGGACAGCGTATCTTTGTGCAAAACGACAGAAAAATAAAAATTTTAGAAAATATGTAAGAAATAGCCTCCTCGCTGCGTTAATAGTGCAAAGGCACAAAACGTGCTTTTGTACGGCGTAGAGAGGAGGTGATTTTATGAAGGAACGTATTATACCTTTGCTGATAGCGGTTTTACTTGTAATGACGTGAGCGTAACGAACAGATGTCCCATAAACCGAAGATTCTCATGGAAAAAACTCTTAGGCAAAATTAATATAATATTGAAGGAGTATGACAATGAAAACTCAAATGTTAAAAGCACTTTCTTTGGGTGCCGTTATATCTATGCTCATATCCCCAGCAGGAGCTTACGCCGATTTTAAGACCGCAGAGGGCTCGGGGGCAAAGGAAAATTTTAATATTGATCTTGAGTGGGAATATTCGAACGGTGATAAACTTCTTAGCACTATGCCCACCCCTGAAGGAGTGGCTAGATATAGTTACGACTCAGACAATAATCGTGTAAAGAAAGTTGTGGACGAAAAAGTTACTATTTTTGAATATAATGATTGTGGCCAGATCGTGTCAGAATATCGTGATAATAAGTCGATTTTTTATCAATATGAAACAGTTGAGGAATTGGGAGATTTCCTGGATGGATTTACTCTAAATGGACAACAATACTATTTCCAAAAAGATGAAAATCAGACTGTAACAGCAATCTTAGATAGCTATGGATCAACCGTTGCTACATATGAATATAAAGATGGAATTGTATATCAGGTATTTGGTCTAGATAGCAACGGTGAATGGGTAGATAAAAGCGATGATCCTAACTTTATTGGGAATCTGAATATGATTCGTCTGTATAGTTACTATTATGACTCCGAAAGTGGACTATACTATAGTGATCGATATTACGATTCTGTTCATGAGCGTTTCGTGGACGGAACAGACGAGGTTGCTTATGAACTAATCCCAAGTAGCACTTATTCTCTGTCTCGTGATGTTGATAACGAAGTTAATCGTTTGTTAAATAGTTCTAATTACGGAAAGCCTTTAAGTTATACTTCTACATGGTATAATTCGCTAACAACTACAGAACTGTTGGCGCGACTGATTTTCGCAGAAAATACCTCTTATGAGCCGGATCAAAATGCCATAGGATATTGTCTGCTTAATAGATATCATGGGAACGATGGATACCATAATTATTATGGCGATACAATGAAGGAAATTGCAACAAAATCAAGTCAATTTTCTGTAATCACGGGCGGAAAGGATAGTAGTATCAATGCAAGGCAACCGAAAACTTCTTCTGATGGATGGAAACACGCCACATATATTGCAGTTTCGATTGTTTTGTCCGATAATGATATCTCAGAATGCGAAAATTTGTTCTATCGGCCCGAATATATGGATTACCAGACACAGTTTGTTTCCTGGTCTTATTTTATGAAAAATAGCACAAATGGCAATGGATGTATCAAGTACAAAAATAAAGAGGTAAAAGATGTTATTATTCCTGATGTCGGCACATATACAACCAAGGAAACATTAGACTGGGATTATCGGAACGCCTTCAAAGGAGAGTCTAATATTCATTTTGGATATAAATAATCCTTAACATTCAACAAATTAACTAAATACCAAACAATCATATATGATGATGCAGTCATACAATCATCATATGTGGTTGTTTTCATAGATATCATAAATAATTCAGAATAGATTTGGTCTGTAGGAGATGTGACCATGAAATTTTTATTCTCAAGAAAAAATATCATGATTTGAACCACACAATTTCGTAGCCATTCATTAGCCATTGTAGTTTTTTTATAAAACTTGTAAGGTTTTCGGATATTTCCTGTCTTATAGGTGCATATACCGGACCGAGAGCCCCGTCTGCACGGAGTATTAGCCCCACCCTGCCG
>CAQBGY010000837.1 GCA_948759685.1 uncultured Eubacterium sp. | reverse complement strand
CGTGTCTCAGCGCCAAATTAGAATCTGGTGCTATTCGTCCAGAACAGGTAGAAAACTTCAAAGCAGCTATTGTGGAAGAATGTCGGGTTTTTGACAAGATTGATATGTCTGGCTTTATGCTGTTCATGTCAGAGCTTGTTACTTGGTGTAAATCTAATGGTATTCCAGTCGGTTTTAACCGTGGATCGTGCGGCGGTTCCCGTGTAGCCTTTGTTACCGATATTACCGATTTGAACCCAGAGCAATGGCATACTGTGTTCTCACGCTTTTGTAATGAAGACCGCAAAGAAATCGGTGATATTGATATTGATGTCGCTCCCAGTGATCGTGATAGGGTGTATGAATACATTATCAATCGGTTTGGACAGGCCAACACTGCATTCATCCTGGCAATTGGTACAATTAAGGCTAAGGGATGTGTTGATGAGATTTGTCGCGCATTGGGCGTGAAGTGGAATAAGCAACATCAGACAGACGAAAGGCCGTTCAAAGATGCCCTAAAGGTTCTTAAAGATGAAAAGGTATCTGGTACTTTTGTTGATGTACAAACCGGAAAACAGATCTGTGTATCAACTCTTTCTAAGGCAGAACGTCAAGCTATGATTAGCTCCTATACAAAGGAGCTATCCAGGGTTAAGACAGAAAATGAAAAGACATTTCAGAAAAATCCTTGGGTCGGGAAAATTAGCGCAACGATCAAGAGTGAGCTTACTGCAATTGACGAGCTTGCAAAGGCAGTAGATAAACCAGGATCAGAAAAATACCGTAATGCCTTTTTGAACTCAGACGCATATAAGGCGCTGACCAAAAAGTACCCAGAAGTATTTTACTATTTTCCTGGTCTGCTGGATGTTGCAATATCTCAATCTATGCACCCTGCGGGTATCGTGGCGAGTCCTGTTACTTTGGCAGACAATTATGGAACCTTTGTTGATTCTGAGGGACATACCATTCTTCAAATTGATATGGAAGGTGTACATGAGGTTAGCCTTGTAAAATACGATATTCTTGGACTAAAGAACATTGAGATTATCAAAGATGCCTACAACCTTATTGGCGAACCATATCCAAAATCCCATGAGATCAATTGGGACGATCAGGATGTTTGGAAGGATATGCTTCGTTCTCCTGTTGGCATATTCCAGTTTGAAGGAGATTTCGCCTACACGATGTTACGGCAATATGAGCCACATAGTATCTTTGACATGTCTCTAATTACGGCGGCGCTTCGTCCCTCTGGAGCCTCTTATCGGGATGACCTTATGCAGCATAAGCCCCACAAGAATCCGTCTCCTATCATTGATGAGCTGTTGAAAGAGAACTATGGCTATCTGGTTTATCAAGAGGATGTTATTAAATTCCTTCAACAGATTTGTGGAATGAGCGGTTCAGATGCTGATAATACTCGACGAGCAATTGCACGAAAGCAAACAGATCGACTAAGCAAAGCTCTTCCAGAAATATTGGAGGGGTATTGCAGCAAGTCCGAACAGCCAAGGGAGATTGCGGAGCAGGAAGCAAAAGAGTTCTTGCAGATTATCGAAGATGCGAGCAACTACATGTTTGGCTACAATCACTCCATTGGATATTGCATGATTGGCTATTTGTGCGCTTATCTTCGTTATTATCATCCGTTTGAGTTTATCACAGCATATCTCAATAACGCAAACAATGAGGATGACATCAAAAATGGAAGTGCTCTTGCAGAATTGTATGGTATCCAGATTGTCCCTCCACGGTATGGCCTTTCTAAAGATAAGTACATATTCGACACAGAGCGGCGTGTAATCGCCAAAGGGCTGGATTCGATTAAGTACATGAATAGTACCGTAGCAAACCAGCTTTATGAGCTTTCAAAGAAATATGAGACAACCTCCTTTATGGAGTTACTTGGGTTGTTGAATGAACACACGGGTTTGGATACTCGGCAGAGCGAAATCCTTATCAAAATTGATTACTTCCAGGACTATGGAAACATATCAGAACTATCACGAATGGTAAGTATTTTCTCATTCTTCAAAAATGGAACAGCAAAGCGAGTCCCAAAAGAAAAGCTAAGTGGGCAAATGTTTGATTTGGTTTCTAAATTTGCCACTGATAAAAACAAAAATGGGACTGAAGCAAAATCTTTCGTTATCACTGACATGCCTGGACTTCTTCAAGCTTGTGAAACAACAATAAAATCCATGAATCTGCTTGACATAGATTTGAAGACAAAGATTCAAAATCAGCTTGAATTAATGGGTTATATTGACCTTACAACGAAGAGGCCGGAGGATCGTCGAAAACTTCTTATCACAGATGTGTTTCCGCTGATAAGCAAGCAAAAGAATGAAATCTGGGGCTACGCTGTTCTGACTCGCTCTATTGGCAGTGGAAAGGCCGCAAGGCTTACCGTCCGTAGTTACAGATATACGAAAGATCCAATCAAGCGGTTTGACATTATCCTTGCAAAAGATTTGGAAAAGAATAAAAGTGGGTATTGGTATTTGCTTGATTACG
>CAQBGY010000836.1 GCA_948759685.1 uncultured Eubacterium sp. | reverse complement strand
TTCTAATGACACGAAAACAAAAACAGTTATTAATCCGCATTATTGCAGCGGCAGTCCTGTTTCTTGCAGGCAGTCTGCTCCATCTTCCGGAGCAGGCAGAAATGGGCATATTCTTAGCCTGTTATGTGGTAATCGGTTGGGATATTGTCTGGAAAGCCATTACAAACATATTAAGCGGTCAGGTATTTGACGAAAATTTCCTAATGACGATAGCAACGATTGGCGCACTGATTTTAGGGGAACATTCCGAAGGCGTAGCTGTCATGCTGTTTTATCAGGTAGGGGAATGGTTTCAGTCTTATGCAGTTTCCAAATCCCGTAAATCCATTGCAAGCCTTATGGACATCCGCCCGGATTACGCAAATGTGGAACGGGACGGGAAACTGGTACAGGTTGATCCGGAAGAAGTTTCTATTGGAGATACCATTGTTGTAAAACCCGGCGAGCGAATCCCTTTGGACGGTATCATTATAAATGGCGTTTCTGCTTTGGATACCTCTGCACTGACCGGAGAATCCATGCCTCGTGAGGTTGCTCCGGGTGCGGAAGTCATCAGCGGCTGCATCAACCAGACAGGCATTTTATCTATTCGCACAACAAAAGAGTTCGGGGAATCCACCGTAGCAAAAATCCTTGATTTAGTAGAAAACGCAAGCGATAAAAAAGGCAGGACAGAGAATTTTATCACACGCTTTGCACGTTACTACACCCCGGCAGTGGTATTTGCAGCTCTGGCTCTTGCCATATTGCCGCCTGTTATCACTGGTCAGTCCTTTAGTATATGGATTTATCGTGCTTTGACGTTCCTTGTAATCTCCTGCCCCTGTGCGCTGGTAATCTCTATCCCGTTAAGTTTCTTTGGCGGCATCGGCGGCGCATCGAAAATCGGTGTCCTTGTAAAAGGCAGTAATTATCTGGAATCCTTAGCTCATGCCGAAATGGTTGTATTTGATAAGACAGGCACACTCACAAAAGGCTCTTTTGCAGTCAGTGAAATCCATCCTGTGGGCATGGACGAAACACAGCTTTTAGAACTTGCGGCATACGCAGAGGATTATTCCAACCACCCTATTTCTGCTTCCATCAAAAAAGCCTATGGCAAAAAAATAGTCCAGAACCGCATATCTGATGTTCAGGAGATTGCAGGTCATGGCGTACAGGCAGTAATAGACGGAAAGAAAGTCCTTGCGGGAAATGCAAAGCTCATGGAACGGGAACATATCCGCTACCAGCCTTCCGGTGCAGTTGGAACGGTGATTTATCTCGCCTGTGACGGAAAGTATTCCGGTTCCATTGTCATAGAAGATGAAATCAAGCAGGACGCTCCGTCTGCAATCCGCCAGCTCAAATCCTCCGGCATACGGAAAACGGTTATGCTTACCGGAGATGCTGACGCAGTAGGGCAGAAAGTTTCGGGGCGTCTTGGACTGGATCAGGCTTATACCGAGCTGCTCCCCGCAGATAAAGTAGACCGGGTAGAAGCACTGTTAAGGGAAAAAACAGAAAAAGGCAAACTTGTCTTTGTCGGGGACGGAATCAATGATGCCCCTGTACTGGCAAGGGCAGATGTCGGTATCGCTATGGGCGGTCTTGGCTCTGATGCCGCTATCGAAGCCGCAGATGTAGTCTTAATGACTGATGAGCCTTCAAAAATTGCCGCAGTTATGAAGATTGCCCGAAAGACAATCCGCATCGCAAACCAGAACATTGTATTTGCTTTGGGAATTAAGTTTTTAGTGTTGATTTTAGGAGCTTTAGGATATGCCAATATGTGGGCGGCGGTATTTGCCGATGTTGGTGTTTCCGTTATTGCAATCTTGAACGCAATCCGGGCAATGCGGGTAAAAGTATCCCCCGTTTCTGAATTAAAGTCAATTTAAAAACACAACAGAAATGCGCTACACCCCACAAGGTAGCGCATTTTCTTAAATATCGGTTGGACAGGACATTTCAAACAAAGCATCTATGGAATGGTGCAGCAATTTCGCCTGTGGCGTTTTAGACAGAGAATAGTATACTTCCTTTCCTTCCCTCCGGCTTGATATAATCCCGCTTTTCTTTAAAGCCCGAAGGTGGTGCGACACAGCAGGTGCGCTCATACTAACAGCCGCCGCTATATTGCAGACACATTCCTCACAATGGCATAACAGCCACAAAATCCGCAACCTTGTAGGATCGTCTAATTGCTGGAACAAAAACGCTATATCTTTGAACCGTTCTGCAGGTGGAATCTTATCTAGGACTTTCTCAATATTCTGTCCATGATTGTGAGGTAAGTTATAGTGTGGCATTTAACCACCCCCCTTCCAGATAAAATTATGATACTCATATACCTATGGTCTGTCAAACAGCTTATACCTTGTCGTGCAACGCCCACTCCGAAGGAGTATGGATTACGGGATGCCCGAAAGGGTATACATAAGATTGGAGCAACACTATGAATCAAACAAACAAAACAATTTTTTCTGTCCCCAATTCTTCCGAACTGGAACAATTAACAGAA
>CAQBGY010000835.1 GCA_948759685.1 uncultured Eubacterium sp. | reverse complement strand
TTATGTGTCTTACTTCTACCGTTCCCGGAGTCCATGGAATTAAGTTTCCCTGATATGGGGTATATCCGTTTTTTTCATACTCGGTAAGTCTCAGGGTTGCTTTCTCTATATACATATCTTCTAAATGCTGGGGATGACCTGCTACGGCACTTCCTCCAAGCACTCCGCTGGTATCTATGTAACAGTATTTCTCTGTTCCGACATATGGTCCGACCGGATTGCATTTATTCTGCACTTCCATAAAAGATGTGTTTCTCATATTTGTACTTGTTGAATATGGCATATTTGACAATGTCGCCGTAGGTATCCATGATTCAAACCATACCACTGTAGGGTCTATTACTACCGGATACTGTGCTTTTTCCAGATATTCCTTATCTACAACCACTCTTACTTCATATTTATCTTCTGTTATTTTTTCTAATTCATAACCTACTTCACTATAAGATGTTTCGCCCCTTTTATCTTTAATATTAGGTTCGTCAATATATGCTACCTGTCTGTCTGCTTTTTTATCGATAAACCTGATTGTTTTATCATACTCCGTCTTTGAAAGTTTAAGTCCTTCTGCATTGATTTCAAAACGGAATATGTTGCTTTCCGGCTGTCTGTTTAATATAATCTCTTCTTTTACGCCGTCATGGTTTGATGTATATTTATATGATACCCTGCTCTTATCTTCGTATATGATTTTATTCTGGTCTGTTTCTTTGATTATTATATCTGTGTTTTCTGTCTTTATTATTTCTGTTGCTTTGCTTTCTACCTCTCTGTCTGTTTGTCCAACTGTTTCCTTTGCTACCTTATTAAAGTTTTCTTTCTCATTCTCTGACATTTCTTTGCCGTCTTCCTGTATCACCGGCACAAAATGAATTGCATGCTCATTCTTTTCCAAAAGTATTCCCGTATCTCTCAGTGATTGTGGAAAGTAGTGCTTTGCATCTCCTGATTTGTTCGTATAAATATATTGTCCAATCTCTTCTTTAGTTATACTTAGACTGTCTGCCACTTGCTTTCTTAACTGGTTCTTCTCTGCCGTGCTCATCTTTTTCAGTACAGGATTATAATCAACATACTTTCCATCCTTTTCATATCGTATGTTGTCACTGTAATACTCTACACGCTTAAAACCATTGCTTAACAGATATGTGGATGAATCTGCCGTTCTTAAATCTTCTAATTCTCTGATTACCGTTGGTTCTTTTTCTTTTTTTGATTCTTCTTTTCCTTTTACTTCTGTTGTTAATGTGCTTTTCTCTGCTTTTATGAAATCATGCAGCGATTCCATGTTTACTCCCGTAATCACCATTGCTACTGCCAGTATTACTGATGTGAACTTCTTGAATATTCTGTACTTCATATTTCTCCCTCCTGTGAATTCTGCTATCCTGTGTTTCTGTTACCTCCTTCTATTGAAAAATCCCCGAACGATAACCGCTTCCATTTGTCAGATTCTATCTGATACATCAATCCGGTTCTGTTAGGGGATTTGTGTTTTATTAATGTTTTTCATAATACAATCGTCCGTATTCTCTTTTTTTAATTGTATCACTACTTGCCTTTTTTTACAATATTTTCCAGTTATTTTCTCTATATCTCATTTTTTATAACTATTAGTATTACAGCATCTCCTCTATCCTTAACAACTGGTTGTACTTCGCTGTTCGCTCACCTCTGCATGGCGCACCCGTCTTAATATATCCGGTATTTAAAGCAACTGCCAAGTCTGCAATCGTTGTATCTTCACTTTCTCCTGAACGATGAGACATAATCGCAATAAATCCTTTATTCTGTGCCATCTGAACAGCTTTAATAGTTTCTGTAACACTTCCAATCTGGTTTGGTTTAATTAAAATCGCATTGGCACTGTTCTCTTTAATTCCGCGTTCCAACCTTTTTACATTGGTAACAAACAAATCATCTCCTACCAGTCTGACTCTGGAACCGATTGCAGAAGTAATTTTGCTCCATCCTTCCCAGTCTTCTTCATCCAATGGATCTTCAATAGAAAAAATCGGATATCTGTCTACAATATTTTCCCACATCTTAATTAGTTCATCTGTAGAATATTTCTGGTTTTTCTTTGGCATTAAATACTCCCCTGTTTTTTCTCCCTTCCATTCAGATGCTGCCACATCTAAAGAAATCTTAAAATCTTCTCCCGGTTTGTATCCTGCCTGATCAATTGCCTCAACAATCATATCCAGCGCCTCTTCTTCACTTGACAAGTCAGGGGCAAAGCCACCTTCATCTCCCACTGCAATAGATAATGAATTTTTCTTTAATATTTTTTTGAGACTGTCATACACTTCTGCACACCATCTCAAGCCTTCCTTAAAGCAGCACGCTCCTACCGGAAGAATCATAAACTCCTGTACATCAATATTATTGGATGCATGAGCTCCACCATTTAAAATGTTCATCATAGGCATCGGCATCTTATTTCCACAAATACCACCAATATATTTATAATCCGGCAGTTTTAATGCTTTCGCACATGCCTT
>CAQBGY010000834.1 GCA_948759685.1 uncultured Eubacterium sp. | reverse complement strand
AATCTGACTCGCAGCAATAAAACGCTTATATATAGGATTATAAATGTTTTTATACAGCTGATTATTTCGCTTAAATTCCATATTTATTTTCTTCCCTTCTGAATACCCCTTGCCCTCCAAAATATGCTTATAATCCTCCAAAACTATGGTTTTTGACCCACTTTTGGAGGATTATAACGAGGTTTTGTCAAATATTATTCTTAACTTTGCACTTGAAAATAAGAAGTATCGCCATGATAATAGGAAGAAAACCAGAGCAAAAAGAACTATTGGAGGCCGCAAACTCTGAATACTCTAAGTTTGTGGCAGTGTATGGTCGTAGGCGAGTAGGTAAAACGTTCCTTATTAGGGAGACATTCAACTACTCATTTACTTTCCAACATACCGGCTTGGCTCGTGGGAAAATGAAGGATCAGCTCTTAAGTTTTAGAGAGTCACTAAAAAAGGCTTCAGGAAAGAAGTATAATCAATTCAAAAACTGGTATGAGGCATTTTTTGCATTGGAAGAATGGCTGGGATCTCTACCTGATGGCAAAAAGATTGTATTCTTTGATGAACTTCCGTGGATGGATACGCCACGCTCAAATTTCATCTCAGGATTAGAACATTTCTGGAATAGCTGGGCTTCGGCAAGAAAAGACATACTTCTCATTGCTTGCGGATCAGCGACCTCTTGGATTGTCAACAAACTTATAAACAATCATGGTGGCCTTCATAATAGATTGACCAACAAAATATTGCTTCATCCGTTTACGTTGTCTGAGTGTGAACAATATTCAGAGGCTAACAAACTGGGGATGAGCCGTTATCAGATGGTAGAAAACTATATGATAATGGGAGGAATTCCTTTTTACTGGAGTTTGCTTAAGCGAGAATTTAGCTTGGCTCAGAACATCGATTCATTGTTCTTCAATCAAGATGCAGAGGGACTTTCCCATGAATATGAACAATTATACGCATCACTATTTAATAACCCCGAACCATATATGCAGGTAGTTACTGCATTGACAAAGAAAAATATGGGAATGACTCGTGATGAAATAGTTAAATACAGTGGTATCCCTACAGGAGGTGATTTATCACGTTATCTTAATGAACTGGAATGGTGCGGTTTTATCCGAAAATATACTATTATGGGTAAACATTCAAGAGATGCTATATATCAGCTAATTGAGAACTTCACTCTATTCCATTTCCAATACATACAAGGAAATAAGAACAACGATAGTCATTTCTGGACAAACAACATTGGAAGCCCCCTACATCGAGCATGGAGTGGACTCGCTTTTGAACGTGTTTGCCTTCAGCATATCTCTCAGATAAAGGAAGCTCTCGGCATATCTGGTGTGCTGTCAAATGTCTATAGCTGGAGAACTGATGCCGATGAAGATAAAGGAATCGACAAAACTCAGATAGACCTTCTTATTGACCGCAATGACGGAGTAATCAATCTATGCGAGATGAAATTCTCCGCGCAAGAGTACGCTATAAGTGAAGATGAAGAAATGAAACTTCGCCGTCGCCGTGGCAACTTCATAGATGCCACCCAGACCAAAAAGGCAGTCCACATTACACTTGTCACACCTTACGGTCTCAAGAAAAACTCACACTCATCCATTGCTCAGAACAAAGTAATCCTCAATGATTTATTTAAATAAATTTATCAAAGTTAATCAGTTGTGTGGTTATCTCGACAAACAATATTTCCTAAAACAATTATCAACCCAACTGTTAGCAATCCCACAACAATACACATACAAAGTGCGCATTCTTTGGATACTAACATATATGTTGAAGTACACGCAAAGAATATTAGACACAGCGACAATAAATACACACTTAAAAATTGTGTACTTATCCAATCAATCCGTTTGGGGTATTTGTAATTAATCCACATTTTACTTTGGTTACTAAACCCAAAAGGTACATTTTTTAAGTAGTTATTGCGTAATTCGTTTACATAATTAGACATCTTGCAGAAATATACACGATTACGCAAGAGAGCCAAAACACATAATAACGTAAATAGTCCCGACACGACCAGTAAAATTGCAATTACTGATATGCTTATACCAAAGAAATTAAAAAATTTATAAGAAGGATCTTGTTTTTCATATATGTACCAACAAGCGCCAATTACAATCAAAATCTGGCTAACGCAAAATTTAGTAATATCCCAATGGAAAGTGTTATAATGGCGCAGCATTTCCATCGATTGTTCAAAATCAGATCTTATTAGCTCTTTGTTATACTCTTCAATATCCATAGCACTATTTTCCTTCCCACGGTTTAAAGTTGATAATTTCAGTATAAGCGTTGCTCCAATCGCCCCTAAAAGTAATAGCTCTATCATCTAAATATACATCAGCAATAGGTTTACCTCCTAATGCATTTTCTGGTTGAAACGGATTTTCATTAATAGAATCAAAGTAAATGTTATTATGTCTTAGAGTGTGTTTGAATTTAAACCAAATTAAACATTAAGTGGCATAACAAACCCTCAATCA
>CAQBGY010000833.1 GCA_948759685.1 uncultured Eubacterium sp. | reverse complement strand
ATTTTTTCTACTTCTTTCAAATAAGTATATACAAGTCTTTCTTTATCTGAGGACTTACATTTAGGACATCTTGCAGCTCTTCTTCCCGCACCAATAACTTGAAGAGTCCGAAGCACAGGAAATCTATCTGCACCCATTAAATCCAATGAACCATTGTAGCCACAAAAAGGACAACTAAAAGGTGAAATATTTCCAGATTCAATGACATTACCCAATAATAAGTTCTCCATATCTAAAATGTGTTATAATCTTGAAAATCATTGCACCGCTCACATAATCCTATGCGTTTGTTGTCAAGCAGCGATAGTCTTATAGTATTTAGTTCTGGATTGTTCCAGCAATCTATAAGGTTGTCTGTCATAACATTTCCAAAACTTGTTTTGTACATGAAATCATCACAGCACAGCAACACATCGCCATTGTAAGCAATGGTTAGTTTACGGAAAGGATAGTTGCAGAAGCCTAAATTTCCCTTACTGAAAGTCTGCGGAATATTCCCTGCATAATTTGGCAATGGTTCATCAAATCTTCTGCGTTTGAAACTCACTTTTGGATTGTTCCAGTATGCAACATAGATAGGTTCAAGACAAGCAGACCATTTTTCTGGATATTTGTCCCTATCTCCCCGATAGTCATTGATGTTTATATTATCCAATCCCAATCTAAAAAGCCTGTCAACCAATTCAATAGTCAACAATCTGCCATTAGTAGTTATGTCGAGGAACAAACGCTGTGATTCTGCTTTGGCAAAGACAATCATGTCTTCCAGCCTGTCATCTAATAAAGGTTCGTTGGAAAGCATTAGAGCGACACGACCATTATAGTTTATCTCACATAGTTGGTCTATGATGGTCGTATAGCATTTCCATTTCATAATACCCAATGTTTTTTTGTTGAAAGCATGTGGGCAAAACGGACAATGATTATTGCAATCAGTCCTTGTCTCTATTAGGACTTGCTGAAACACAGGAAAATGGCTATGCTCTACATAGAATTTTCTCAAGAAGTCTATGTCTGATTCATGCATTTCTGTGTCTCTAATGGAGTTGTTGTTTATTTGTTGAATCATAACAAGTCTTTTAGTTTAATAAATGTAGCATCGGCGAATCCCATTTCGTTAAAAACATTGTGGTTCACCAGTTGCACTACTAAATCGTAATCTGTCTGCACTTCTTCTTTGGAATGAATAATCGAAATTCCATAATCTTTGCTTACTTTCTTTGTGTCCACCAGCGGGTCGAAACAATCAACAACGAGACAGTGTTGTTTGAGTTCATTGTAAACATCTGCCACTTTTGTATTTCTGCAATCCGGAGTGTTTGCTTTATAAGAAAAGCCTAACAACAAAATACGCTGTGCGTTTATAAACACAGCATAGTCCTTAATTCGAGTGGCAACCTTTTTAGACTCTGCCTCATTTATATGCCGAGCTGTCTGTACCAAATTCAACGATTGTTTTTTGTCTTTTGCACGTTTCATAAGATAATAGGTATCAACACCAATGCAATGACCACCCACCAATCCAGGATAGACCTTTGCAAAGTTCCATTTACTTGCAGCACATTCTGTGACTTCATTGATATTTATTCCCTCTGATTTACAGAAATCCGCATATTCATTTGCCAATGCAATTAAGACATCACGTTGCACATTTTCATACATTTTTGCCGTTTCAGCTATTTTTATACTTGATGCCTCTATTACAGGCGCATCAAGAATAGTTGAATAAATATCTCTCATAACATTTAAAGATTCTATATTTGATGCAGAAATGATTTTGGGAGTAGATACTATCCTATGACAATCATCCCCCACGTTAATTCGTTCAGGTGAATATCCGACTGAAAAATCCTCATTAACTTTCATCATAGAATATTTTTCCAAAATAGGTATACATAATTCTTCGGTTGCTCCGGGAAATACTGTTGATTCAAAAATCACAATATCGCCACGTTTTAAAATTTCACCAAGCGACTTACAGACGTTCTTCAATGGTTCCAATTCTGGAAGTTTATTTTCATCAATACCCGTTGGAATACAAACAAAGAATACATTGCATTCCGTCAAATCTGAATATGTGGAAGTTAATAAACTTCGTTGTAATGCCATTTTTATGTTATGCTGATTTTCACATTCTCGATAATCAACTCCATCTTTCAATTGAGTAACACGAACCGTATCCTTGTCTATACCAATACAAGGGAAGTACTTGGATAAAAGACAAAATAAGGGTAACCCAACGTATCCTAATCCAATAACGGCTATATTTATTTCCTTTTTCATTCCAATGCTTTTGCCTTATGATTGATATTCATTTAATATTGTCCATATTTTGTAAGAGTTTCACGCAATGTCTTTAAACACTAAAAACATTTAGTCTAAGTGTAAAACACAAAGCGTGAACTGTTTTGCCACACTTAACTTGAAGGTCGTAGGAAACCTTGGATACAGATGCAACAATAGCAGCCCACGCTATAGCGTGAGAACCACTATGCTATCCTTGTATCCAA
>CAQBGY010000832.1 GCA_948759685.1 uncultured Eubacterium sp. | reverse complement strand
GAAAATCAAAGAGGGTTAGGGATACTTCCCTATAGAAATTTCATCATACGGACGGTAGGGATGTATGGGGAATTTTGCCTATGTGTCCGGACATAGGCAGTGCTTGCTATTCTACCCTCGACACTCCCGGAGGGTGTGTTGGTTTGTGGAGTTTTTGTGCCTTTATAATGATTCTCGACTTTCAACTTGCTTTTTGATATAATAAAAACACACAAGGCATAGGAGGAAAAACAGAAATGTTAAGACCGAAAGAAGTTGTTCAGTTATGGGTAGATGCATTCAATAAACATGATGTGGAAGCAATTACAGCCCTTTATCATGAAAATGCGACGAATCACCAAGTAGCGAATGAGCCAGTAGTAGGAATTGAAGCAATCCGTACCATGTTCACAGCCGAATTTTCAACAGCGGATATGACAGCTATCGTGGAAAATATTTTTGAGGATGGGCAATGGGCAATCTTGGAATGGCGTGATCCATTGGGGTTGCGGGGGTGTGGTTTTTTTCAGGTAGTGAATGGGAAAATTTTATTCCAACGAGGCTATTGGGATAAGCTTTCATTTTTGAAACAGCACAATCTTCCAATAGAGTAAATATAGCATTAAGGAGAAAATATGGAATACCGGACATTGGAAAATACAGATTCCGTTTGTATATACGAAGCGTTTACACAGGCATTTTCTGATTATCAGGTTTCAGTTGATATGCCTTTTAAATCTTTTGAAACAATGCTGAAAAGAAATGGATTTATGCCTGCGGTTTCAGTTGGAGCCTTTGCAGATAGAACGCTTGTCGGTTTTATCTTGAATGGAGTGAGAGATTGGGATAACGAAAAGACAGTCTATGACCTCGGAACAGGAGTTATCCCCGATTTTCGGAGAACAGGAATTATGGGGGAATTATTGAATCTGGTTAGCACTATATGTATAAAAAATAAAATCAGCATGTATCAACTGGAAGTGATTCAAGATAATGAGAAGGCGCTCACTTTATATAAAAAACAGGGATTTCGAATTAACAGAATATTGAATTGTTACCAACTGACGGGCAAGATAAAAGAACCGGGCGTACATAAAGTGTGGAAACTGGAACATCCGGAAAAATTACAAGATGATCAATGGACAGCGGTCAAAGATTTTTGGACTTATCCACCTTCATGGCAAAACGCAAAAGATGCTGTTTGTGCAATCGCTAAATCCTTTTCTTATACGATTGTTAAATTTGATGGAAACTTGATTGGATATGGTATTGTGGACAAAATAAAAGGAGATATTGCGCAGTTAGCGGTACATCCCCAATATCGCAGAATGGGAGTTGCCACAGAGATTTTGTTAGATTTACTTAAACAAACAAAGAGTTTAGAGATGAGGGTAATAAATGTGGATGAACGGGATCAGGCATTGAACGCTTTTTTGAAGAAATGGAAATTTAGTGTATTTGTTAAACAATATGAAATGAGAAAACATTTTTCTGATTAGGATATTGTATAGATGAAGAAGCTGACTTTGAGGACAGTTGTCAGTAAAGGAGCAGTTATGAGATATAACAAAACAATAATATTAAGTAATGGCATGGAATGTTGTTTGAGGAATGGAACAGAGAGTGATGGTCAGCTTGTAGTGGATAATTTCAATCTGACACATAGTGAAACAGATTATTTGCTTACATATCCAGATGAAAACAGTTTTAATGTCGAACAGGAGAGCCAGTTTCTGAAAGAAAAAGCTGAGAGTGAAAGAGAGATTGAATTGCTTGCCATAGTTGACAGTGTAATTGCGGGAACAGCAGGAATTGAGGCAATCGGTACAAAATATAAGGTACGGCATCGAGCAGAATTTGGCATCAGTGTTGTGAAAAAGTATTGGGGACTTGGAATTGGTAAGGCTTTGCTGACTTCGTGTATCGAATGTGCTAAAACAGCGGGATATAACCAGCTTGAACTTAAAGTAGTTGCTGAAAATGAAAGAGCAGTTTCTATGTATGAACGGGCTGGATTTGTTGAGTGTGGAAGAAATCCTAAAGGATTTCGCTCCCGCATAGTCGGATTTCAGGAAGTCATTTCTATGAGATTGGAATTGTGATGATCGATAAATTTATTCCAGTTTCAAAATGGAGGTTACTGTCTGCTGGGGTGACTGGTTGGAGTTGTTTAGCAAAAGCCAGTATGGGGAGTAGCCAAATTTTCCTTAATGTTTTTTAAATATTATCTCCCTTTTCAGATTATGGTTTTTTCGATTAAGATTACAGCATTCTAAACGAATGCCAACGCCAAAGATACACTTGTTTTGAATTTACTGACTGTTTTCAATCTCGTTTTCTATAAAATAATTTGCTATTTCAAAAGCCCTTATCCGTCTTTTCGCCAAAGTAATCTGTGACTTATATCTCTCTGGAGTTTCTTTTGCTTCAAAGGTTATTATGGTTTCCCGCAATTTATGCAATGTTGAATCAATTTGCCGTTTTGCTTCCATTAAATCTTCCTTACTATATTCCATTGTTACCCTCCATAACTTC
>CAQBGY010000831.1 GCA_948759685.1 uncultured Eubacterium sp. | reverse complement strand
TGCCGTGGCTATATGATACATCTGCTTTTGGTATATGGATTGTTGCATTTTTATTTTTTGCAGTGTTTTTCATAAAAGAAATTCATTTTATTATAACTATCAGAAAGAAAGGGAAAATGTATGGAATTATCACTTGACAGATTGACAAAGCATTATGGCAGCAAAATAGCCGTTGACCAGGTCAGTGCAACCTTAGAACCGGGGGTATATGGTCTTTTGGGAGCAAATGGTGCAGGAAAGACAACGCTGATGCGAATGATGTGTGCTATTTTGGAATCGACTTCCGGGGAGGTGCTTTTAGATGGGAATGATGTGATTTCTATGGGAGAAGATTATAGAAATGTATTAGGCTATCTTCCACAGGATTTTGGGTACTATCCTAATTATACTGCTCTGGAATTTTTGATGTATGTTTCTGCCCTTAAGGGAATACCAAAGAAAATTGCTAAAAAGCGGGCGAGACAATTATTGGAGGAAGTAGGATTAAGTCATGTGGCTGATAAGAAAGTAAAGACTTTTTCAGGCGGCATGAAACAGAGAGTCGGAATTGCACAGGCGTTACTGAACAATCCGGACATCTTGATATTAGATGAGCCAACAGCCGGATTAGACCCAAAAGAAAGAGTGCGGTTTCGTAATCTGCTATCTGACTATGCCGGGGATAAAATTGTTATTTTGTCAACACATATCGTTTCTGATATTGAAGCAATAGCGGATGAAGTTCTGCTTATGAAGCAAGGGAAAATCGTATTACATGGTACTGTACCAGAACTGGTTCAGAAGGCAGATGGAAAAGTATGGGAACTGGAAGTATCTTCAGCAGAAGCAAAAAAATGGCAGACAAAATCAACAGTTGCAAATTTAAGGCATGAGGGAAAACAGGTGGTACTTCGTATTATTTCAGACGACAAGCCGAGTGAGGAAGCTGTTTTGTGCGAAGCCACATTAGAAGATTTATATTTATATTATTTTCCAACAGAGGAAGGAGTGCATCAATAATGGAATTATTTTTGTTAGAGCATAAAAAGCTATGGCGTAAAACGAGTACCAAAATAAGCGTGTTTCTATGTTTTCTATATCTTGTAGTTTTTGGAAGCATACTTTCGTTTCAATGGTTCAGTTTTGGAAGTTCTGATGACTATACAAGTGCTTTTGGAAATAACTTTGATGGGTATGACATGATAAGGAAAAGCCAGGAATATTCCCTTATGTTTGGCGGGGAACTGACGGATCAGAGCCTGCAGAAGATGGTTGGTGATTATCAGGATATTGGAGCTGCCGGTGTTGACAGGGAATTGGAAAAGACGGATATGCATATCATTAATAGCTGGTTAGGAACCTTATATCCGGAACTTTTGGACACAGGGAGCTATAAGACAATGATGAACTATGTGGGACTGGAAAAATTAACAGGATTTTATGAAAGAAGGCAAAATATCATTGAAGACTTCCTGGAAAACAATGGTCAAAACGGGGATGAAAAAGAATATCTTTTGCAGATAAATGCAAAGGTAAAAGAGCCGTTTCGATACGAATGGACAGAAGGCTGGTCAAATCTTCTTGGAAGTATAGTTACAGATATGGGTGTTGTAATGGCACTGTTTCTTGCGATTGTTTTGTCATCATTATTTGTGGGAGAATGGTACAATAATACAAGTTCACTGCTCTTAACGACAAAAAATGGATGGAAAAAAATTGCTTTTGCAAAAATAGGTGTAGGTTTGTCCTTTACGGCAGAATTTTTTGCAATTCTAACCGCAGGAAACCTTGTGTCACAGATTTTCTTTTTGGGCACTGCCGGATGGGATATGCCGATCCAGACAATCAAACTGATTGCCATTGCACCTATGAATATGCTGCAGGCAGAAATTTATGAATATGCATTTGTTTTTTTAGGGGTAATCGGATTTGCGGGAGTGGTCATGTTTATATCAGCCAAAACGAGGAGCAATGTATTGGCTTTATTGTTCAGTCTGGCAGTTGTATATGGACCGATGATGATTGCTGAGTATCTGCCGTATGGGGTGCAGAAGGCATTGGACTTAATTCCCTTAGTGGGAAGTGGAGCTGATATTTTCCGTACAAATACATTTTGCGTTTTTGGTAAATATGTGTGGTCACCATATTTGCTGATTGCTGTTCCAGTTTTGGTCGGTGTTTTATGCCTGCCGTTTGCGGTTAAAAGTTGGTCAAGACGGTTGAGGGTTTGATAGAAAATGGTCAAAAAGAGAAATTCAAGAAAAAATACCAGAAGAAAATGCTGGAAAGTGATTCCAATTCTGTTTTTGATATATTTTTCAGTTGGCGTAATACAAAACAGGGATTCTATACTTCCCTTTCTCTTAGAGCGCATTGGGGTGAACGATGATTCACATAGCATTCCTGTTTCAGAAGAATGGAATTTAATTGTGGTAAATCGTTGGAATGAGATACCGGAGGATTTTTCCATATCATTAACAGAGTTGTCAAACGGTCAAAGTGTAGACAGCAGGATTTATCCATATTTGCAGGAAA
>CAQBGY010000830.1 GCA_948759685.1 uncultured Eubacterium sp. | reverse complement strand
TGGCAAACTGAACAGACTCGCCGTAAATGGAGTTAATAGGCACATTCTCCATCGTAGGCTTGTACGCGCCAACGAATGAAGCATAATCACTATCTGGGTGAAACGTAGTACGTACCGAGTTTTCATCGTCCGTTTTATCGTCAATGGTAAATGACTTACCAGTACCCGGTGCACCGTAATAAATTATTTGCAACGGCTCGTTGAGTGGAGGCTTCACTATTTTAGAATTGCTGTGTGGAGCAAATGAATCTGCTACTACATTGAGTTTGGTTATTGTATTTTCTAATGTATCAGGAGTAATACTTATGCGATTATCCGTATTTAAGTTATTTAAGGTGGGCTGATTAGCCCATTTAATAATTTTGCTCAGAGTAGAGAAAAGAGGCTTGGTTTGCACCGTGGAATTAGCATTGGCAACCGGATCAGAGAAATAAATAGACCCATTATCACGCCAAGGCTTCTCTTCATAATCCTGAATACGAGAGAAGACCTCAATGTTAGTAAGGATATCCTTTAGAGTAGTAAGAATTGAGTCTATACCAATTTGGAAATATTTCGTATCTCCACGGCGTCCAGAATTGCTAAAAGTAATATAGCCACCACGATTACTCAATTCCGCTCTAAACGGACTTGAAATAGACTCGTCATGCAGAAAGTTAAGTAGGGATTGCATATTATAATAATTGTTTGGTGATTTCAAGTGCAATTCTTTTTACAACTGGAACAGCGACACTATTGCCAAATTGTTGGTATGCTTCTTTTTTCGATACCACAATATTATAGGGCATTTGCTCGGTTGGCTTATTGGGTGTATCGTTTTCCCATCCCGCACCCTCAATATTATAACCTTGAAGCCTTCCGGCTTCAACTGGTGTAAGTCTGCGTGGATTCAGCCCAAGATCTGATTGATCAATGAGAATTTCGCTACCGTCTTTCCAATATCGTGCTGATATCGTGCTGCAATAAATACTATCGTCTTTGAATAGAGAATAGCCAAATCCTTTGCCGTTTTGGCGATTCCTTTCTTTTCTAGCCTGATGACCAGCCCACATTCTATCACTTATGGTGAAAGAAGAATCAAGAGAAGATTTAGGCTCAAATATATCTGAAACACTTGTTGGTCGAGCACATTCGGCGACTTTGTTTTTGTTGAAAATTGTATTGCCCTTGGAGTCTATGCCGTATGGGAAATGAAAAGATTCGGCTTTGATTAGGCCTTTGTGCCACGCAACGATAAATAGACGCTCTCGATTTTGAGGTACCCCAAAATATTTAGCATTGAGAATTTCAATGTTATAATTATAGCCCAATTCCTCCAAAGTAGCTAAAATCACTTTAAGGGTTTCGCCCTTTTCGTGATTCTTTAGGCCCTTGACGTTTTCAAGAAGAAGAACCTTTGGTGGGTTTCCTGCATCAATTTTGGCTTTTACAATATTGGCAATATTGAAAAACAGAGTACCCCGTATGTCTTCAAAACCAAGTCTATGTCCAGCAATAGAAAATGGCTGACATGGAAAGCCAGCACAACAAACATCAAAGGGTGGAATTGAAGCGGGGGCAACCTCGTTTATGTCACCTGCAAAGAATTGATTTTCGTTTTCAAAGATTTCGGGAGAAACGGATTTATAATTTGCTTCGTAAGACGCGCGAGCATATTTGTTCCACTCACTGGCAAAAACACAAGTTCCGCCAACAGAGTGCATGGCTTGGTGAAAGCCACCGATGCCAGCAAATAAGTCTATAAATGTAAATCCTTTCTTAGGCATAATAAAGAGAGAGCTTCCATGTAGGCTGACAGGCGACCAAACCTTTATGCGACTACACGGAAGTTCCGTTAATATGTTGTATAAGAAATGTTTCTTACATAATTGGCCTTTGTCAGCGCAAGCGCAGTTTAGATTGCAAAGTTACGACTTTTTTTCGAGACTTCGGCTATCGTTGACAAAGTTAATTGGCGGTATGGGCAAAAATAAGGTACACCAAAGTTAAGAATGGTTGTTTCTGCTATAAATATGCTCTGATTTAGGCTCAGCAGCTATGGATGTTTCATCAGTGTCAGACTCATTAGGGTATAATTGAACCAGATTGACAATGCGGTCATACAGTCGTTTAAGATATTCCTTGCGCTCTGCTACAGTCTTGATTTCGCACTCCCATATTCGGACGACACGCCATCCAAGGGCTTTCAGCTCGGCCTCGTTACGGACATCGCGGGCAACATTGCGCTCAATCTTCGCTTCCCAAAACTCGACATTGGACTTTGGCAACCGGAAATACTTGCAACCCTCGTGCCCATGCCAGAAGCATCCATTGACAAAAATGACGGTCTTGTATTTCGGCAATACAATATCAGGATTACCCGACAGCTTCCTTACCTGAACACGGAAACGCAGACCTCGGGAGAAAAGATACTTCCGCACAATCAGTTCGGGTTTGGTATCTTTTCCCTTTATAGCCGCCATGCAGCGGCTGCGCTGCTCCGGGGTCATCACATCTGCCATATTTTATAAAGACAAAT
>CAQBGY010000829.1:2291-2518 GCA_948759685.1 uncultured Eubacterium sp. | reverse complement strand
TGTCGCGCATATCGGTGGCGAACTTCTCGTAGTCGTCCTCCATCTTGGCCGCCACAAGCAATTTCTGGCGCAGGCCCTCACGCTCGGTGTCGGAGAAAGATGTGAACGGATTGAAATATGCCTCGTAATATTCCACGATGGTCTGGTTGACAAGCATATCCTCAATCTTGGAGGGAGCCTCGTTGCCTTTGAAAATCAGGAATATCAGCGATTTGAGAAAATTCTTC
>CAQBGY010000829.1:0-2281 GCA_948759685.1 uncultured Eubacterium sp. | reverse complement strand
TGTCACCTTAAACGGGTTCATGGAGATAGGCTTCTCCTTTGAGTATGAGATGTATGTGCCGCCGAAATAACCGCAGATGCCCTCGTAGGAGTCACCGGTATCGACCATCACGACATCGGTGTTCTGCTCTAACAGCTGCCTTACCACACTGTTCATGTGGAAGCGGTTAAATCGCTGTGTGTCAGTATTAAGCAACATTAAACGGTACGTCCGAGAACCAAAAATCCTATGTGTGGACTAAAAATGACGTGCCATAACCGAAGAAAGTGTGTTTCAGTGCATTAGGTGGTATAAATACAATATTACAGAAACTTTGTCAAAGAGTGATATTTCTTAACTATTTTATATTTTACTTTACAATCTTTAACCGTGTGTTTGGGGCTGTTTTTTGCTATTGATACTTCCAAAATGGCTGTCCGCACTTGTCAGCGTATCAAAATCGGGTCGAGGGGTTTCCCCTTGCAAGGGTGTTTTAGACGGTATGAAGCAACGCGAATGTCCGACAAAAACACATCTTGCAGTAGCTATTCAAAAACGAATTAGGAAGTACAGAGAAAAAGTATAAATGAAAAGTCTCTATGGGAAAACAATCGGTTTTGTTGCAATGTTGTAAATCGTAGATGATCATCTTAACCAACTTGCTTATGGCACGAATAATGAGAAATCATTTTACATCAAAGGCTATTCAAAAATCGAATGGCAAACTTCGCTATGTAGTTTTCATCGCAATATCAACGCTATTAATTTCGTTTTCAGCTTGCCGTACATTAAAAATGAACACTTTTTCAAGCAATAATAAAGAAGCTAATGACAGCATCCTTATTTCAGGAACTGTAATAGATGCAATTACGCATCTTCCTTTGAATGGAGCTTTTGAATTGATTAATGGAGATGCAAAAGGCACTTTTAGCGACAGCACAGGTTATTTCACTCTCAAGGCACTCAATACAGACACCATTCATATTAGCTATATAGGTTTCAAGACAAAAAGGATTTCAGCATCCGATTTAACTGCTGGTCCAACAATTGCCCTTGACACGATTAACACAGTATTAATCGGAAATCCCGTTGTAAGAATAAAACCAACTATGGATCTGCAATGGCTATATTATGAAAATGGTCCCGAACCCTTTATCTATGTAAATGGCGAATGGTATCCGTGGTTTGGGAAATACAATCTTGATGATATTCCTTATGATAAAATCATTGATTTGAAAGTTAAGGATGATGATTACGGAAATCGCGCTGTATTTGTTGAATACCCCAGCGAAATAGCGGATTCAATCAAAAATACTAAATTGGATTATTTTATCAATACCGATCCTGTCGTCTTATTTGGTGGGAAGGGCAATGATGCGGATATGATAAAGTATATACAAGAAAACCAAGTGATTCCTGATGGAGCAAAAGAAAGAGTCGTTGTCAGATTCTTTATAAATCCTGATGGCTCGGTTTCTGATGCATCAATAATTAAAGCGGCAAAGAATGAGGCTATCAACAAAGACGCTATCCAATTGGTGAATAGCCTTCCAAAATTCAAAGTAATTTACCTTACTCCTCAAAGGACTCCAATCTATCGTGCTTTACCAATAGTCTATAATGATACATCTAAAATTACCCTTAAATAGTATGTTATAGGGTTATTTGATTAGGATTCTATCACTAAAATGAAACCAACCCTTATTTGAGAATCAGAGGATACCCTTGATGCGGATGTAACAATAGTGACCTACGCATATGCGTGAGAACCACTATGCCGATCCTTGTCCAATCTGAAAAATTCCTACGTTTCAAGTTTAAGATAAGCATAACACTTATTAGTTTACCAACATGTCAAGGATTGAAGAAAGTCAATACTACTACAAGAAAAGAGTTGGATTCCAAGTATTTTCAAGCCATCAAATGAGGCTGTTACAGTCCTATGGTACAAAAGGGAGACAAATAAGGTGATTTTACATATCGGAGGTATAACCGAACTATCAGCCCTTAACATCCGTTTAGATAATATTACAAAAATACTCGGATATGAGAACAATCACCTGCGCCTTATGCATAGTCATGTCAGCAGCACTCTCTATGTCAGCAAAAAATGTTACCGGAACGGTAATAGATGAGACACAGCAACCTGTTTCATTTGTCAACGTTGTGCTTATTGCAGATTCTACTTTCATAGACGGAAAAGTCACCGATGATGCCGGGCGTTTTTTATTTGAAAATGCAGACAGCACTGCCAACAAGGTCAAAGTATCCATGATTGGTTATGAAGATCTGATATTGCCTA
>CAQBGY010000828.1 GCA_948759685.1 uncultured Eubacterium sp. | reverse complement strand
ATTTAGTGAGCATGAAATTGAAGTATTGCTATTGTAGGAACTAAAGCGATGGGGAGAATGTTAAGATGATTGATGGAATTATGTATGGAATATCTGTATTTGTTGGAATCGTTGCGGGTATTGGGGTTACTATTGGAGTAGATTGTTTTAGAGCCAAAAAGCAAAATGCTAATGACAAAAAGAATCTTTCATTTGAAATTAGATGTAACTTATCTAAAATAGAGAAGTGGCTTGAGCTGATTATCGAATGAAGAAATTATGTCAATAGTGATAGGATTAACCAATTTAGTGGATATTTTAATTTATCTTCGGCAATATTTACTACGACAAATAAATTGCTGCAAGATGGAAGGATTTATACATTCCTTTCTTATGATAGTATAGAGAAAATTCAGGAGAATGGCACATATCTTTCTGTAGCAGGAGAAAATATGTTAAGTAATCAGATAATGCAGCATAAGCAAGTTGTACTGAATGGTTATATGAATGCAAAACAATCGGCATCAAATGATATAGATTTTTGGGATAAAACATTAAAGAAATGTAAAGAAAATTTCAGAGATATTTTAAAGGAATTAGAATAATCAATTGAGTTGTTTGGGATGCGAAAGGAGAAGGTGTATGATACATCCAGATACAATAAGAGCAGAAGCCAAGAAGAAAGAAAGCGAAAATTTTAAGTTTCGCACTTTCTTAAAATGCCATGCAGATGAGAAAGAGTTAGACTGGCAATTCCTACACTTACATAAAGAACTCTTTGCAGACTATGACTGCAGCAAATGCAGAAACTGTTGCAAGATGTATAAAGGAAGTATTCCAGTGGAAGATATTGACAGGGATGCACAATATTTAGAAATAACGCCTGAACAGTTTATTGATACTTACTTGGAAAAAGAAGATTATGGCATAAACTATCAGACCAAGCATAAACCATGTGATTTTTTGCAGGAAGACGGTAACTGTAAATTGGGCGATTGTAAACCTGATAGCTGCAAAAAATATCCATATACCGACCAGCCTGAAAGATTGTCAAGTTTGCTGAGTATATTAGATACGATAGAAATATGTCCGGTAGCTTTTGAAATATTTGAGAGATTAAAGCAGGAGTATAGATTTAGAACACGCAGATAAATCATTTAATGAATGTCAGAAAATAGTGTGTGGTAAATATATAATGGAGATGGGCAGGATGAATTTAAAAGATATTATTGGTGAGACAACGGATTATGATAAAAAACTTGCATTGGAAGTGAAAAAGCCCAAAAGCTGGTGCAAAAGTGTCAGCGCTTTTGCAAATGGCGTTGGTGGAACCTTGATTTTTGGTGTCTCGAATGATAATGAAGTAAGAGGGCTCTTGGATGCAGAGAAAGATGCAGAGATTATCAGTGAACAGATAAAGACACGTCTTGATCCGATTCCGGAATTTCATCTTAGTTTTTATAGAACGGAAGATGATAAGACATTAATTTTGCTAAACATTCGGCAGGGGGAGGAAACGCCATATTATTATTTGGCAGATGGTGTAATGGAAGCATATGTCCGTCTGGGGAATGAGAGTGTGAAAGCAGACGCAACAGAATTAAAGCGATTGGTGCTGCGTGGAAAGAATTCATCCTATGATGCGTTGGGTACAACCTACAGCGTATCGGATTATGCGTTCAGCAAATTACGCGAGCGGTATAAAGCATGGACAGGAGAAAGCTTGGAAGATAAAGAGCTGGTGTCATTTGGTTTAGTAGATGATAAGGGAAAACTTACAAATGCCGGAGCATTGCTGGCAGATGATTCGCCTATTAGATGGTCAAGGGTTTTCTGCACAAGATGGAATGGATTGGATAAGGGTGGCGGCATTATGGATGCTTTTGATGATGCAGAATATTCAGGAAGTTTAATCAGTCTTTTGAATGAAGGAGCTGCATTTATCAAAAGAAATATGAAAACAATGTGGAAAAAGACAGCCAATTCGAGGATTGATATGCCGGAATATTGTGAACGGAGTTATTTTGAAGCATTAGTTAATGCATTGGTGCATCGGGATTATTTGGTAAATGGCAGTGAAGTCCATATAGATATGTTTGACGATCGGATGGTGATATACTCGCCCGGAGGAATGCCGGACGGAACCTTGGTACAGGAACGGGTTATAGATGCAATTCCTTCGACAAGGCGCAATCCTGTTTTGGCAGATGTGTTTCAGCGGTTAGGATATATGGAGCGTAAGGGCAGTGGACTGACGAAGATAATAAATGCATACAAGAATGCAAATAATTATGATGAAAGTAAAGCGCCGCAGTTTATCTCATCAAGAGTGGAATTTACAGTTATATTGAAAAATTTGAATTATGGGGAAAACAGAGATAATAAAAGTGAAATAAATGATGTTTCACAAGCAGCTGAACAATATGTCCAACGCACAGAAGAAGTATTTCTGAATGCTTTGCGTAATAATCCGTATATTTCAAGAAAGGAATTGTCAAAGCTGTTAATGATTTCAGAAGATGGCGTGAAATATCAGCTGAAAAAA
>CAQBGY010000827.1 GCA_948759685.1 uncultured Eubacterium sp. | reverse complement strand
CCAAAGAGGAACTGCGGGCAGAGCTTGACAACCTGCTTTTACAGAAGAAAACATTCCTGGTGTCTGACAGCAACGCCAACGTTGTTGGCGTGGAAGTAAAAAAAGAGGATTTCATCACGCAGGACGAGATAGACCACAGGCTCGGCGGCGGGAGCGGCTTTCATCATGGCTCATTCCGTATTTATGATTATTTCATGGAGGGGCATGACAGCAAAGAAGCGGCTGATTTCTTAAAACATGAATATGGCACGGGCGGCTGTTCCCATGCGCTTGCCGGGGCTGACCACAGCCATGAGGATCATGATTTCAAGGGCATCAGTCTGAAAAAGGGAAATTTATCAAAACCTTATGCGGATGTGCTGTTATCGTGGAAAGCTGTGGAAAAGCGTATTCGCAAACTCATTCAGGAAGATAAATATTTATCCCCCAAAGGAAAAGAAGCCTATGCGGAATATAAAGAGGAACAGGCGCAGAAAGAGCTTGAAAAGGCGCAGGCAAAGATAGAGCGTGACACAAAGACTGCCTGTAAAGATGCCATAGAGAGGACGATTGCTGAAAAGTTTGACGGCAGACGGCTTCCGAAAGATACCGCAGAGGAAGTCATTAAGGAATATGGCATAGACTGTGTAAGCTATGTACTTGCAAATTCTGTAGCCCATAAACAGCAGGAGGCACACCTGTCTGATGAAAATAAGGAATGGGCAAAGGAGATCGAGCCGTATGCCATGTGGGAAAACAGGGATATGATAGTGGATACCCACCCGGCGGTACTGAATGGCTTTATCAACCAGGCAAGAAGGTATATCGAACATGAAAAGGAGCTTGCAGCACAGGCACAGGTGCAGAATGATATTTCAGATACTTCCGAGGGGGAATTAGACTGGCATATCGTACATGACATGGACGATGATAACGGACAGCCTACGGAATGGAGCGCAAAGCTGCCTAATGGGGAGTTTCTCTGGATTGACAGGGAAACAGGCGGTTATGCCCTTTATGACACCCATAATACAGATGCAGACCCGGTTTCCGTATCGGAAACACTGGACGGGGCAAAGGAAAGCGGGGAAGATTACGCTTCTGAACTTACTGCTGTTGATGTAGAGATCGTGGAAAAAACCACGGTTGCACTGGAATCGTCAGAAGATTTTTCAGAACCAGCGACAGGTTTTTATACACACCAATATGCCGATGGCAGGGAGGGTATGCGTTACCGCCTTGTTACAACGGCAGAGGACGGGCTTCTGATACCTTATCCGGAACACAACCGGTTTTTTCTCAACCGTGAGCTGGCACAGGAATACATAGATACCCATGCTGAC
Source organism: uncultured Eubacterium sp. (assembly GCA_948759685.1). The sequence goes on along the minus strand of CAQBGY010000827.1, from coordinate 1,204 downwards.
CTGATTGATGTAACCGGATATGATGAGATGGTATTCAGTTCCATGCAGAAACAGAGCGCATACAAAAGGGAGCAGAAACAGAGGGAAACTTCTGGACATTGTGTCCAGAAGTTGGAGGTCGAACCGAAAAAATCAAAGTCGGAGTATAAGGCTGGTGATACTGTTACCATTGAGGGGACGGAGTTTATCATTGAAAATATTTCTGACATGGAAGTGCAGCTCCGTGATCCGAAGTTGTTTTATCCGATTTTCAGGGCAGAAAGCAGGGAGAATTTTGAACGGCTGTTAGCACAGGAAACAGAAAATACCCTGACGGATCCGCCTGTTACCACAGAATCAACCATATATCCGAGGGATAAAAACGGGCTTCCCTATGATATTGTCATAGAAAAAATGCACTTTGGGGAACAGGTACACGCAGAGCCAGAGAAAGCAGCGGAGATTGATAAACCAAATGCTGCCAATTTCCACATTACAGAAGATACCCTCGGTATTGGAGGAGCTAAAGAAAAATTCAAAAGGAATATTGAAGCAATCCGCACCCTTGAGAAGATTGAGGGCGAAAACCGCCCTGCCACACCGGAGGAACAGAAGATTTTATCACAGTATGTCGGCTGGGGCGGTCTTGCCGATGCCTTTGACGAAAGCAAAAGCGCATGGGCGGGGGAATATCAGGAATTAAAAAGCCTGTTGTCCGATACAGAATACGCTTCCGCAAGGGAGAGTACCTTAAATGCCCACTACACAAGCCCCGTCATTATCCGCAGCATCTATGAAGCATTGGAGAAAATGGGATTTGAAAAAGGGAATGTATTAGAGCCTGCAATGGGCATCGGGAATTTCTTTGGTATGCTGCCGGAAAAGATGCAGGAGAGCAGACTTTATGGTGTGGAGCTTGACGGGATCACCGGGCGGATTGCAAAACAGCTCTATCCAAAAGCGGATATTAAAATCTCCGGCTTTGAAAAGACAGACTATCCGAATGATTTCTTTGACGTGGCGGTGGGCAATGTGCCTTTCGGTCAGTATAAGGTGGCAGACAGGCAGTATGACAAAAATAACTTCCTGATACATGATTACTTTTTTGCAAAGACGTTGGACAAAGTGCGTCCGGGCGGCGTGGTTGCCTTTGTCACAAGCAAGGGTACAATGGACAAGAAAAGCCCCGAAGTGCGGAAGTACCTTGCACAGAGGGCGGAGCTTT
>CAQBGY010000826.1 GCA_948759685.1 uncultured Eubacterium sp. | reverse complement strand
TATTTATCCATAGACCATTTAAAAATGGGGCTTATTCGCAGTGGAAATACTACACTTACCCCTGTTAGTGATGAAAAAGAACTAACGACTTATTTGTGGCCCATTGTGTGTGAAATGATAAAAACAGCTATAGAGAATGAGCAAAATTTTATTGTGGAAGGTTGTTACATTCCTTTTGAATGGTCGAAAGATTTTGGAGCGACGTATTTGAAAAACATCAAATATTATTGCTTAGTTATGAGCAATAAATATATTACGAATCATTTTAGTGATATAAAACAATATGCAAGTATTGTGGAAAACAGAATGGAGGATGAGGGCTATACGATAGAAACAGCGCTCAGAGATAATGCCAAAATATTGGAACAGTGCCAGATTTACAAGGTCAACTATATTTTTATTGATGATGAGTATCAAATTGACATTGAATTATAAACTCGTAGGGGGGAACAACGGAAATGCGCACAGAGATAGAAATGATATCTTTAATAAAAGATATTGCTTTTAAGGAAGAAAATATTCGAGCAGCATATATTGAAGGCTCTCGAACAAATCCAAACGCTCCAAAGGATATTTTTCAGGATTATGATATTGTATATATTGTAACAACTACAAAACCATTTCGTGAGAATAAGGAATGGATAAAGTGTTTTGGTGAAATTTTGTATATGCATTATCCTGAAGAAAATGTTTTTTATCCATCAGATGTAGAGAATTGTTATGGTTGGCAGATACAATTTGCCGATGGAAATAGGATGGATTTACATGTATGTACCAAAGAAAATGCTCTTGCAAATCTTGAACTGTATCAAATATTAGTGGATAAAGACGGTATCGTGCCATATCCTCAAGAAACCGATGACAAAAAATATTGGGTCAAAGAACCGCAAGAAATTGAATTCCAATGTGCCTGTTCGGATTTTTGGTGGTGCTTGAATAATGTGGCGAAAGGTTTATGGCGCAATGAACTTCCTTATGCTATGGATGTGATAAATTTCGTCCTAAGACCGCATTTAAAACGCCTATTAGAATGGGAAATTGGTATAGAACATAATTTTTCTGTTAGTGCAGGTAAGTCCGGTAAATATTTTAAAAAATATTTACCGGAAGATAAGTATAGACAATTTCTTGCAACATACTCCATCGCAGAAATTGAGTCAATATGGAATTCTGTTTTTGGAATGTGTGGTTTATTTCAAAGTACAGCAGTAGAATTTAGTAAAAAGCAGAATTTTTCATATGATTATGAACAAGCAAAAAACAGCTTGAATTTTTTACAGCATGTAAGAAAACTACCAGTCAATGCAAAAGAAATATATCCATAATTTTACGTATTCCAGTTTGTGGGGAATTTGCCGAGAACGAGAAACTGGAATTTCTGCAAGATTTTCGCACTGCAAGGAGAAATTATGATGGTGGGATACACAAATAAGTTGAAACTCACGTTATGGGTTTCTGCCGTATATGTTTTATCGTTTATATGCTATGTACCTACATTACTGGAACAGAGCGGAATTATCATTCCCAATGGATTATTGTACTTAAAATACTTATATGTGTGTATTCCCGCTATGGCTGCTATTTTTCTGCTGATTTGCGAGCAGAACATCAAGGTGTACTATACGCAAATGTTTTCAGGGAAAATAACAATCAAATATATTTTAATAGGGGTTATATGTATGGCTGCAGGTATATTTGGTTCTTGTTGCTATTCGTTCATAGTGAAAACTGACATATTTAAAAATACATATTCGACAGTAATATCCCTGTTAACAAGCTGTATATACCTGCTGATAACAGCGTTTGTTGAAGAAATAGCATGGAGAGGATTTCTGCTGGAACGACTTCCTTTTAAGAAAATCAAAAGTGTTCTTTTTGTTGGCGTTGTCTGGGCAGTGTGGCATATGCCAATGTGGATAATCAGAAATTCATTGGGCATGGAACAAATTGTTTGTCTTTGTATATGGACATTACTTGTTTCCGTTGTTTTGGGAATAACCTATTATCAATGCAGAAATATATTGCTGATTGCCATTATGCACGCAGCTTTTAATATCTGTTATTTAGCACCGATACAATATAACATTGTTGTGTTAGCGACCATAATTTTTGTTGGTACTTTATTGTATAAAAAATCAGGCGAAAAATTTTTCACTTGGTAACTTCCTACTTGTCAGGGAGCTGCATATGAAAAAGAGAATGGTGCTGATTGGAGGGCTGTATAAGGTGCAAAAAGGGCAATCGTGCTTTTGGATCAGGATTTCTACAAACATCTTGGCATGATAAAATCATCGGAAGTTGGCACATGGGTTAAAAATGGCAAATAAAACGCACTCGTGGAGAAATCGGGATTTGTGGGGAAGATTGCAGTATGGAAATAATGGTATATGAAATGAAATATGTAAAAGACGGTATCGGGGAAAATAGTATTTCGTGTATTCCTTTTGAGCAAAAGTCCTTTCAACAATACATGAAAATATATAATGCCTGCTTTTATGAAATGCGAAAATCACTTGATATTAGGCCATA
>CAQBGY010000825.1:734-2539 GCA_948759685.1 uncultured Eubacterium sp. | reverse complement strand
CGTGGCTTGCGGTTACTTTCGTAAAAGGCGATGCAGGAATGGCGGTATGTTTTCTCCTGTTTTTTGCAGTCAATCCATTATATTCCGTGCTAATCGGAGCATTTTCTGGAAAGGACATTCGGCACTTATGGAGTCTTCCGGTTATTTCGGCTGTGCTGTTCCTCATAGGTACATGGATATTTTTTGACATGGGGGAGACAGCATTTATCCTGTATGCGGCAGCTTATCTTGCCTTGGGGATAGCGGCCATGCTGATTTCCGTGTTTATCAGAAAGAAAACGCAGAAGTAACCTGACAAAGCAGGGCAGGCATCTTCGGCGTTTCGGCAGATTGGGAAACCTTATAACAAGAATGTGAAGGAGTGTAAGATGTTTGATTTTATCATTAAGATGATTGCAGATATCTTTGATGGAATGACCAATACACATTATGCTTTTTTAAGTGACATAGGTGGCATTCAAAAAGATTTTTTTGGAAGTTACGTAATATTAGAGTTATACCGTATCAGACAGTTGATGGGACACACATAGTTCTAAATAAGATGATTGAAAAAATTAGAGATGAATTTAAGTAGTAACTGTATTATTTCTTTGATATTGATGGACACAAGAATTTAGGGTTGATAAGAGCGTAAGATGGGATAAATGGAAGAAAATTAAGCTGATATGTTTTTTTTGTTGGATTTTATCGAAAGGTGTCATTTGCACATAGGGGTGTCTCCTTCCCCGGCAGATACGGACACCTTTCCATTCCCGGAAAATAGCCGTTTCGTGCCATCGGATAAAAAACAGATAAATTATATGGTATTTAATGCTGTTTTAATGGCAAAACGAGAAAAAAAGTTGCTCCGCCATTTTTAGTGTCAGTAAAACCAATTTCTGCCGACAGCGATTGTGCTAATTCTTTTGCAATGCTAAGACCAAGACCAAAATGTGATTTATCTGTATGTGATTTGTCTGCACAATAAAACCGGTCAAAAATGTGAGGTTTGTCTTTCTCGGAAACCCCAAGACCATGGTCGATAATAGATATAGTTAAATTGTTGCGTGATAGGGCGGCTTTTATTTTGATAGATGCTTCGGTTTTCGAGTGGATGATGGCATTATCCATGAAGATGCTTAAAATCTGGAAAATGCATTCCCGGTCTGTATATAGTTCCGGAAAATGGCTGTCCATGAAGTCTGCATCTAACATTATCCCTTTCTGGTTGCATAGCGGTTCAAAGGCTTCGTAAAGTGTAATCAATAAAGTGTCAAAGTTTACCATTGTTTTATAAATTGTGCGTGTCCCTGCATCTGAGGAAGCCAAAAAAAGCATATCTTTAATTAATTTGGTCATATGCAGAAGTTCCGTGTCTATAACATTTGTGGCTTTTTGGATATCAGGAAGTTCCCTGCTTAAGCCATTTATTTTATCATTATTGGCAAGAATGACTGCAAGCGGCGCTTTTAGTTCATGGGAAGCAGAGGTAATGAAATCTTTCTGGCTTTTCAATACTTTTTCAGTTGGCTTCAAGGCATATTTTAATAAAAAATGGCTGATGGCTGTAACGCATAATAAAGAGACGAGCCATAGCAGAATATAAAGGGGTGACTGTTTTTTTATAAGTTCCAAGGTCGTCTTCTTCTGATGCAGCAGGCACAGATGGAATATAGTTCTGTTCTTGTCGACAATTATGGCCGATATCCCCCAGTATTTATCATGGTAAACACCGGAAAAGGTTAATATTCCGTTTTGTGTTGTAGAGGATGTTTGAATCAAATCTATGGTAGATTCAGAGGTTGACTTTTCTGCAAATTTTTCCA
>CAQBGY010000825.1:0-724 GCA_948759685.1 uncultured Eubacterium sp. | reverse complement strand
TGACTGGAGTTCAGACGTGTGCTCTTCCGATCTAAGGTTTATGTCTGTTGGAAATAGGGAATTGCCTTGATAAACTATGTTCCCTTGCGTGTCTGTTAACAAGGCAAAAATGGAATACTGATTTTCATAAGGTTTAATAATCGTCTGAGGATTTTTTTCGGGATTTTCTAATTCATAAATCATCAGCATAGAAAGCCGTTGAAAAAAAATACTATCGCTCCGCTGCTTATTATCAATGGAATTAATACACAGTATGCCGATAAGGGCTGTTATGACAAGCATGATGGAACTGATAAAAATGATATATAGTTTTTTGTATAAATTATCCAGCATTTTTAATCTCCAGTCTGTAGCCGGAGCCGTAAATAGTTTTTATTTCACAAATGCTCCCTATTTCCTTTAATCTTTTCCGAAGGAATGAAATATAATTATCCACGTTTCCGGGTACGATATCCGTATCAGTTCCCCATATTTTGTATATCAACTGCTCACGGGGAATAAGGGACTGGGGATGGTTCATAAAGGCAGACAGTACCTCGGACTCTTTCGCAGTTAAAAGCAGGGAATTTTTGCCGCATGACAAGATTCGTTCCGTTTGGTTGAAAGACAGGTCGGAAAAGCAAATGTGCATTTCCTGTTTTATTTCAGCGGGACGCCTGGTCAGCGCCCTGATGCGGGCAAGCAGTTCTGCGATATGAAAAGGTTTTACCAGATAGTCATCTGC
>CAQBGY010000824.1 GCA_948759685.1 uncultured Eubacterium sp. | reverse complement strand
ATATCCTTTCTGAAATTGCATTATTGGCTGATGATATAGGCATTATTGACCACGGTACATTGCTGGAAGAAGAAAGTCTTGCAGAACTGGAAGCAAAGAGCAGCAAGCATATCCGGTTTATTGTTTCTGATACGGCACAGGCGGCAAGAATTTTAGAACGTATCTTTCATGAAAGCCAGTTTACCATACAGGATGACCACAATATACAGGTGCATAACCTTGATTTACCAATAGGAAAAATTGTTACTGCTTTTGTAGAAAATGGCTTGGAAGTATCGGAAGCCCATACTTGTGAAGAGAGCCTTGAAGATTACTTCAAACGTGTAACAGGGGGTGAGGGGATTGCTTAAACTTGTTATTTGTGAGTTTTCGAAATTGAAGCGAAAAAAATTTATATGGCTGGTTGTTCTTTCGGCGTTTTTATTTCCCGTGCCGCTGACAGCATTGATGACTATGCCCCAGACAGCAGGACAGTATGACAGCAAAATAGATATTTTTAATGATTATTTTCAGTTTGTTATGGGATATGGGGTAGAACTGCTTTTGCCATGCGTGATCGGGGTGATGGCAGCCATGCTCTTTTTTATGGAACGGGATAATGATACATTTAAAAACCTGCGTACAATCCCTGTCACAAGCACACAGATGATTTTGGCAAAAATAATTGTCTTGTTCTTTTTTGGGAGTATTTTTAGTCTGACATCGGCATTTATATCAATCCTGTGCGGCGGGATGATTGCAGAAGTAAACAGCATTGCTTACAGATTATTTTTTGCGCTGGAAATGGGGATTTTTATTACTGCCGGGACGCTGCCGTTAGTCGTTCTCGTAGTGTTCTTTAGCAAGAACTATGTATTTTCTGTTTTATTATGTGTTTTTTACAGTGTCCTAAGTTTGACAGCCGAATCCTCTTTTGGCGCACTGCCTAAAGTGATGTGCTGGCTGATGCCAATTCCGCTTACAACCCTGTGGAGCGCAGGAAATTTAACCGCGCATGGCACTATGGACGGTGTGGGGATGTTGGAAAATTTAATTCCGACTACATTTCAGACAATTACTATTTTAGCCGTTATCGCTTTGCTTTCCGTTATAGTGATTGATTATATGTATAAAAAGAGAGGGGATGAATGATATGTTTCGCATGGTTAAGACCGAAATATGGAAATTAAAGCGGTATCATATGATATGGGCAGGTGTTTTCCTGATGCTGCTCTCTGTCGTTTTAACGCTTTTTTCCACAACTGCATTGGACGGAACAGTCTGGACATTTTCTTTCTTTACGGAACAGGTGATCAAAAATAATGTTACCATGATTTTTCCCGTGTGTATTGCTTTAATTGCCGGATATATCATAGCAAGGGAAGCAAACGATGATACGCTGAAAAGCATTTTGACGATACCTGTTTCATATAGCAGTTTGTTGTGGGGGAAGCTGCTTGTATGTGCATTGCTTTCTTTGTTTTTTGGACTGGTAAGTGCGGCATTTACGGTAATCGCTGATTTGATGATGGGATTTCCGGGAATTTCTGTAACATCAATATTGCAGACATTTATTCAGATTATTCTCAACTGTCTGTTTTTGTATATTGCAGTCATGCCTGTAATTGCATTCGCTGCCCGTATATCAAACGGACATATGATTGGAACAATTATTGCTTTTGTTTATGGCTATGGCGGTATGTTTGCCTCTGGAAATGCTGCATTAGCCAATGTTTATCCTGTTACTGCAAGTTTAGGCTTAATCAGTTACAGAAGCTACGATCCGGCTGTACATTGGAATGTGTTAATCTGTCTGTTTAGCATGATTGCCGTATTGATGATTACTGCTGTTTTCGTATTCACGGCAAAAGGAAACGTGCCAGTCAAGGCAGCAAAAAAGCACAAAAAAACAATAACAAAAAAAGGTTGGTAAGCGGAGGATATAGGAATGAAGAAAAAAATGTCTATCGGGATTGCAGCAGTTGTAATACTTATTGTAGGTTTTATTGGTTTTTGTATGTGGTTCCTTTCGGGAAGTGGCAGCACATACTACTATTCACAGATTGATAACAGTAAAATAGAACAGACCGAATCAAAAGGCGGTGTAATTAACTTTAGTGGAAGTATGGATTACTCATACACTTTATTTTCTTACGATGAGAATGGAAAAGGAAAAGACATTACATTCGGAACATCAAAGGAATTGAAAGAGGGAGCTTTTATCCGTTTAACGGTAATGCCGATCCGAGGTGTTCTTGAATGGAAAGAGGTGCAATATGATGAACTTCCTGCCACTGTGCAAAGCAATTATACAGCACCAACGAGTGAATAAGGGCGGTTATAGGTTTGGAATTAAAAATAGAAAGGCTGATGTCATGTGCTATAAGAGAATACGTTTCCATTTCCTTTCAATAAGTGTTTTGATATTTAATTTGACACTTACAGGATGTTCAAAAGATGAAATCTTAGATCAGTATAATAAGGTTGTCCAAACAGCCGGAAATACAGCACTCACAAGCGATTTTTCACTGAAAGGGGATCGGGCATATGGGGATGATTGTT
>CAQBGY010000823.1 GCA_948759685.1 uncultured Eubacterium sp. | reverse complement strand
GAAAATAACAATTGTAGACTATGATATAGAGCATTTTAATAAGGTGGATAAAATGGAAAGGTATAATGATAGGAAATATATTGTGTTTATTGATGCTTATATGCCTTTCCATCCTGATTTTGAACTAACTGCCAGTGGACATATTGATCCTGAACAATATTTTAAATCAGTAAATAATTACCTGAAACGTGTGGAGGATAAGTATGGGTTACCTGTAGTTATAGCTGCACATCCTAGTGCTCAAAAATATCATGAACATAACTATTTTGACGGCAGACCCGTATTATTTGGAAAGACTGCGGAGTTGTGTAAGGGTTGTGCATGGGCTATTAATCATTTGAGTACAGCTATTACTTTTCTTATAATACAGCACAAACCAATCAAGTTTATCACGACTGATGAAGTCGTTAACAAGTATGGCATTGCAGCTGAGTTGAGTTACTCTAGTTTTTTCCAAAGTCCATTGGTAAATATTGATGCAGAAGATGCTGATATATCCGTCCCTGTGGTGTTTGATAGCGTGTACGATGAATTTATTGATAAATATCTTTATACAAAAGATGAGATTGGAAAAGCAAGTGCAGATTTATTGAGTGAAGCTTTATTAAAGATAAAATAGATGATATTAAATCTAAATGAACTAACTCTGGAACAGAGTAAATTAAAGGCAAAGCTGAAAAAAAATGTGATTGCCGACTATAATGCATTGACCGAACAGTTAATTGATTATAATCGTGATAGTTTGGAATGGCTGGTTTGTAACGTAAATTCTCGTAGTACCGTTTTTTCTTCAATGCTGGCAGAACTTGAGTCCTTGCGATTGATATCAGAGCTTATAAGTAGCGGAGAAATAATAGAAGAAATCATAGTGGATAATGATGAGTTGCGAAAAACCATTTCAAATCTGTATCCTAAGATAAATGTGCATGGTAAGACAAGTTCTTTGAAAAATAATATTCGTTTATGGAAAAATAATATTCGATATGGAATATGGTCACTCTGTTCATGGCTTAGCGGTTCGAAAGAGAGGCGTAATAAGGTGTGCCGAGGGGGAAGATTAACTATCATTGATACCTTTATTGCAAAAAAGGTTGATGCCTATTGGGATCGTTTTTATGGAAATTCTGTAGATAAATTGATTGATGCCCAAAAAGAACAAATATATTTCATGCCTTTGTATTTGCCCTTTGCCTCAAAAAAGCAATTGGATATTATTGTTGCCAATTCTAAGGAAAACTTGTTCTTTATGAGTGATTTTTTACTTTTTAAAGATTACCTCTACGCATGGCGCTATATGGGGCGTTTTGAAAAGCCAGATTTTGCAAGTTATACTTATCAGGGATTCAGTCTTCAATGGCTTTTGGGAAAGGCATACAAAGAGAGTAATCAGAGTTATTTCTACTATGCCATTTTGATGGAAAGAGCTATTATGAGAATGAAAGAATTGGATGTTGACATTTGCTTATTTGTGGATTGGTTTGAGAACCAAAGCTACGACAAATCAGTATATTACGCAATGCATCAATACTATCCAGAGGCAAAAGTTCATGGATATATGGGATTTATTGCTGATTCAACAATTTTTCCACATATTATAGCATCGAATAAAGAATTATTTTGTCATATTGCTCCAAAAGATATTTATTTATGTAGCAGTTATCTGCTAAAGTTCTATCAAAATTATAACGGGTATAAGCATATAGCTCCTGCACTGAGAAATCAAGAGATATATAGCAGTCATAGAAGCACCAAACCTCATGATAAGTTCACGCTCTTGGTGCCATTTGCACTCGATAATTATGATATGGAGTATAAATACGAATTGCTCACTGATTTTATTAAATCTTCTAATGCTAATATTAATATACTTTTGAAGCCCCATCCTGATGCAAATTCATCATGGATGGTTTCCTGTACAAACAAGGCAGGGGGAAAGCTAGAAGTAGTAAAAGGTAATGTAAACTCTTTCTTGCTGAAAGCAGACGCAATTCTTGCAGCTAACACATCTGTGATGTTTGAAGCCTTAAGTTTGGGAATCCCTGTTATTAATCTGAAAGATCCGCTTTCCATCATTCTTTTTGATAAAATAGAAGAGGTGAATGAAGTATTGTGGTATACTGCCAATAATTTGGCTGAACTTTCGGATGCTATTGTTAGGATATTGAATCTAAATATTGAGGATGCAATGACCGAGGGCTATCGGTTGAGAAACTATTTCTTTACCAAACTAGAGCCTCAGTTAATTTTCCAACTTTTCACTTGATACCTATGAGCATATCATATCGCGGAAAATATTTTAGGATTTACATTTGGCAAGGATTATCCATAATTTTAGGTTTTCTTTCGCTTTTTATTGTGATGCCTTCACTTTCTGGAAATAAAACACTCTTTGGTATTTACAGTGTTTGTACGTCTCTGACTATATTCTTTTCGTATGCTGATTTAGGTTTTATTTCATCGGGATTGAAATATGCAGCGGAATATTATATTCGTGGAGATCGGAAGAGCACACGTCTGAACTCCAGTCACGGACCCATCTCGT
>CAQBGY010000822.1 GCA_948759685.1 uncultured Eubacterium sp. | reverse complement strand
TCACACATTTTTCCCTCGCAGTCGAGGTACGCACTATCTACCGTTTACGTTCAGAGTACCACAACCCCAACATTTTCCACGATAATGTTTCCAACCAATATTTTATATCTCTATTCACCCAACTACCATAACATAAAAACCGCATTTCATTGACAAAACAACTTAATAATGACAATTAAACAGTAAAAACCAAAAACAGATTAATTAAAATCAGGAGGAACAGAACAAAAATGGCATACAAGGATGCATTATCCGCTGGAAAGATGGCGGCAAGAATCTATAACAGAGAGGACAATATCTATAAGCAGAGCATGATCAAAGAGATTTTGGACATGTATGCAAAAGAGGTTCACAAAGCAATGATGAACGGAGAACGTGTACAGATATTAAAAGTAGGATGATATTCCCGGAGATAAAGACACGCCTTTCCTATGGTCTGCCCCCATGTAATAAAGAAGGCGGGAATCCACCTTGCACAAAGCTCAGGATATCCCGTAACCATGCTATCAAAGAAAGTATGAACAGGCAGTTACTGCAGAATATTGACAATGGTATCTACGGGCTGGCAAAAACCCTGTTCAGCAGACAGCAGATGGATACCCTGAAAAATAGCGGGTATATCCCGGAAGATGCGGAATTACCAGAGGATGCCGATTTACCGGAAGAAGAAATCGTGGAAGATTTAGAAAATATAGAAGAAACAGAAGAATAGGAGAAACTAAGAATTATGGCAAAGCACATAAGCAGCAGGAAAGATTTAGAGTAAGAGGTAATTGTCCATTAAAAGAATTGGAGGATATGGTTACATAGTGAAATTAAGTGAAAGAGTAGCAATCATTACCGAAGAAAATATAAGCAGATTGTCACGTTTATATGGAGAAATAGATATTAACGCTCTATCCAGAATTGTAAATAACCATTTGAAGGTTGTTATTGATGAAATTGAGGAAGATCGTATGCGGAAGGAGTGTGGAAGTTCAGATATAATACAAATGAAGACAGATATCGTATTAACGGACAAAGACGGAAAGTTTATTAAGGTGAAAACGCCAGAACCGGAATATATGAATGAAATATTCGGTACTCAAAGATAAAATGAGATTAAATTAACACGAAAGTATATGTGTTAAATAATTGCCGCTACAGAGCAATCAAATACTCTGTAAGATCGAAATTCAAGAAAACAGGAAATGAATTAACAATGAAACAATTTACGGAGGAATAAAACAGTATGGAAAATATCAGGGCTATTGCACATAATAACAATTATTTCAAACATGCAGACATTGTTAATGTTACATCAGTAGATAATGATGTATATTGGCCAGATCATGCCGGGTGATGAAGATGATCCGTTTATATTTGAATTGTGTTTAGAAGATAATAGCCATATGCCATTAGGGAAAGATAATATCAAAGATATAGAAATGGCAAATGATAAAGAAGTATTTACATATGCTTTTAATCTTGGTCAAAATATGAAAAAGTAACAATCTATTAAAATTGAAATACAAAAATTCTAATGACTATTAACCATGTCGATTGTGTGTATCTACACAATGATTCCATTAAATAAAGATGAAAACTGAATAATGAAAAATAAAACAGTGAGAGACATAAAAGCTTTATGACCCATTGATACAAAGGGCTGAATGAAATGTTCAGTCCTTCTTACCATGCAAAAAGTCAACATTTTGATTTTGGGGTTAAACAAGTTACAAAATGCAAATATTGGATTCTTGTTATATTTTTGGACAGAAAGAAACCGGATATAGAAAAAAGCTGTTAAAACTTTTAACACTTAAAATTTGAAGGTGATTGACTTAGCGCCAAATGTTGCCGAGTAAATTCTACCTGCCAATAGAACAAAAAGAATATATAAACAGGATGATCTGTCAAAGTTACGGAGAACATAAATTATATTGATATTAAACGTGCTTGTGACGTAAGCACGTTGCTTGAATTGGGTTATGCGAAACAATCTATTACACAAGCAGAAAATATTTATAGTGGAATAGGTGACAGGGATGGACGTGTGTATCATGTTTTTATGGCTGACAGAAGATATTTTGATGCTGTGAAATTGATTGTGGAGTCTGGTATGCTTTTTTTACGGATTTTTGTCGGATTATATATAAAATGGTGGCAGTTGAATAGAAGTTATGATACAATTGTAATACAATTTTGTAATATCGCTATAATTTCAGAGATAGTAATGATGCTGATTGCTGTGAAATTGAGTGTTATTTGCAAAGCTTTTTTCATGATGACTATTTGGAGGAAATATAAGTGAACAAATATTATAGAATACAATTGATGCACCATCAAGATATCATGAAGAAAAATAATAAAACCAGACTATCTAAATGGAGAAAGGCAAGAGAAATGAATCCGCCCTTAAAAAAGACACAGCTTCAAAATATGAATGGAGAGCTAGTATGGGGTGTTAGCAGTGGTCATGATGGACAATGGGGAATCGTTATTTCTTATACACCACTTTACAACTTATGCCAACCGCTACATTGATGCCAAAGCAGCTGTT
>CAQBGY010000821.1:1157-2544 GCA_948759685.1 uncultured Eubacterium sp. | reverse complement strand
AGTTATATGTAATATCCGAGGTGTGCAGGAAATAATCTGCAAAGTATTCCTTGATGACGTGCTGCTTGTAGCCCGCGCAGATAACGAACTCGTTGAAGCCGTGGTAGCTATATAATTTCATGATATGCCAGAGGATCGGCATCCCACCAAGTTCCACCATAGGTTTTGGTTTGAACTGGCTTTCTTCACTGATACGTGTCCCTAGCCCGCCAGCAAGAATGAGTACCTTCATCTTTTTGCTCTCCTTATCATAATTGCATTGTGCAATCTAACTTTTATTTAGCCAAAAAAAGCACTCCCATACAAACCAGGAAAAGGCCTAAAATTTTTCTCTTTGTGATCCGTTCTCTAAGCCGCCACACTGACAACAACAGTGACCAAATATACGTCATTGCTCCCATGGGATAGAGTACAGAATATTCCATATGACGTAGCAACACGATGTTCAGCAGTGCGCCCGCACCATAGAATCCTATCCCAAGATAGAACTGTGTTTTTTTCAGAACAGGCCAAAAGGCGCATAAGTCCCTAGCACTTCTTTTTAAAAAGAAAGCGCCTAAGGCTCCCAGCCAAGTCATAATGACAACCATTACGTAAATCATTATGACACACCCTTTTCTGAAGAACCCATCAAAACAAGACCAACCAAGATAGCTACTATGCCTACTCCTTTTGATAGGGTAATCGGTTCATAAAGGAAGAACCTTCCCAAGATGACAGCCCATACATATCCAATACCAAGCATCGGATGAAGAACCGAAAATTCTCCAAAGCGCAATCCATATACCATCAGTAGAGCGCCGCAGCTATATGCTAAAGTCCCTACAAGAAAAAATGGTATACTCTGCAAATTAGCAAAAAATTTCCAAAAAAGTTGCCCTGTACAGGTAAAAAATGATGAAAGCAACATGATTTTAATCCCTTTATGTAAATCATTACGCATTAACAGTCTCCTCGTCATCCTCAACCTTAGGCCTTTCAAAATTAATCCGCCTCTCCTCGACCACAACAGGACGGTGTAGGATGCGGGCATTAATATTCAGAATATATTCCCCTAATAGTCCAATAAAAAACAACTGCACTGCTCCGAAAAAGAATACGCCTACAGCAATGCTTGCTGTCCCTCCCGGATAGGATGACCAATTAAAAATCTTGCTCAGGAAGACAAAAACTGCTACGAGTAAACTAATAAATGCGACCACAAAACCTATCATTGTGGCCATGCGCATGACAACTTTTGAATATGAAGTGATCCCCAGCATTGCGTCATCATATAATTTAAATAAGCTGGCTTTGCTCTTCCCGTGATCCCTTTTTTCTTGCGTGTACACAACCTCTGATCTTTGAAAGCCCAATTCAGCAACAATTCCCCTTAAATATGGCATAG
>CAQBGY010000821.1:0-1147 GCA_948759685.1 uncultured Eubacterium sp. | reverse complement strand
ATCTCGCTTGTCTTCCTAAGGAAGGAATAGTAGCATTGCCGCAGAAAGTACACCAGGGGATTCTCACGACTCGATTTTTTTATGCCGACTACAATTTTATTTTCTTTTTCCCATTCCTCAAGAAATTGAGGGATCACCTCAGGCGGATCCTGCATATCTGCATACACTAAAATTGCACAATCTCCTTCAGCCTGTGTAAGTCCGTAAAAAGTTGAACGCATAAATCCAAAATTGCGTGCATTAAAAATTGCTTTCACACGAATATCTGACTGCGCCAATGCAGCGATTATCTCTCGGGAACGATCTGTTGAGCAATTGTCAATAAACAGTAACTCCATTTGGTATGCATTATTCAAACTCGTTTGAAAAAGATTTGTAATTCTCTCATATATAAGGGGGATATTCTCCTCCTCATTATACGTTGGTATCACTACCGTTACCCGCTTACTCATTATCTGCGTCTGTCTCCTTCTATATCCTTTTTCCATCATTCTTATGAGTATAATATCATGGTGCCACCCGTTGATATTCAATGGATTGAATCCGCACAACCATCCCTTCTGGAATCCATACTCGGGCCTCAAACAGGTGTCCTTCCTCTAGACTTACCGCCTCTAATGTTGCGCTTGTCGCAGTAGCATCAAAAGGACAAGCATCCCAACTTTGCGCATCCAATGCAACATCAAAGACCCCTGTTAATTCCTCTTCATATTTATCAATGATATAATGCAGCGTAATATCATACGTCCCCGCTACACTCTCTGTGTATGGTCCATACAATAAATAACCTGCGTATGATGTACCGTTTGAAGCCAGTTCTCCTGCTTCGTTTATTTCGCCCATATTGTTGTCAATACAATATCCACCGGACATTGGAGTATCCCATCCTTCGCTCTCTTCAGGAGCAGGCAAACCTATGTGAAAATTAAACACCCCTGGATTACAAGCATAGAGATTGTACTGTCCGTAATCAAACGATTGAAGCAGACTACAATTTTCCTTTAATACGGGATTTTTGCCCACTATACTTGCCTGGGTTAATACAGCTATGTTGTTCAAACCAAACCCTGAAATTTTTCCACCCCATCCATATAGTCTTAGCGCTTCATAGATCGGAAGAGCGTCGTGTAGGGAAAGAGTGTAGATC
>CAQBGY010000820.1 GCA_948759685.1 uncultured Eubacterium sp. | reverse complement strand
ACTTTGCAAATATGATATGGACACACGGATTGCAACAGAGCTATATACATTTTCTGAGAATATGAGTGTTGAAAGCTCACTATCCGGGAATGGGCATATTTACTATTATGTAAGATGCAATCCTGCCCTCAAAGCCGAGAAGATGTTGAATATCGGCTATATCATTGATTTCAATACTGCTGACGAAAGCGTAAAAGGAACTCCGCTTACCACCGATGCAAAGAACACAGAAAGCATTGTGTTTTTCCCATTGGACAAATCCTAATTTGGCTTCATGCATCTAACTGAATATTTGAAATAGATGCGAACGGACAAGGCCCAACCGAGCCTTGTCCGTTTGCTTTATTTGAGAGGGATTATTACAAAATTGCCCCGTTGCCCCACACCTGGGACTGTGTGATGGCAAGAACGTTTTAGGCTGAAACGCTGCTACCCCTTCTGCATTAGGAAATTCTTAATAGTTTATCAGGGAAAAATCAAAGAACATATAGCAGAACTCTGATAGAATGATATAGTAGGTTTGCATCCTTGCAGAGTGAGGATCATCGGGCTATAATGTGTATGTAAGTTTTCCATACTGAAAATTTGCAACAAAAAGCAGGAGAAAAGCAATAAACTTTTGATAAAGCAGGCGTTAGCCCCTGTTACAGAAGAGAGGTTTGCAAATGCCAGATAAAATATTGGTAGTTGATGATGAGCGGGAAATCTCTGACTTGGTAGAGCTATATCTTCAAAACGAAAACTATGAGGTATTTAAGTTTTACTCCGCCAAAGAAGCCCTTGCGTGTATTGAATCCACCGAACTTAATTTAGCCATCCTTGATATTATGCTGCCAGAAATCAACGGGTTTGACCTCTGCAAGAAAATCAGAGCGCAGTATACTTACCCTGTTATTATGCTGACTGCAAAAGACGAGGAAATGGACAAAATCACGGGTTTGACCCTGGGTGCGGATGATTATGTAACAAAACCGTTCCGCCCGCTGGAGTTGGTAGCACGGGTAAAGGCCCAGCTTCGGAGGTACAAACGGTACAACCCAGCCCAGGCTCCCGTTCAAGATAGTTCCTCAGATGTGATCCTGCACTCTGGTCTGGAACTGAACACCGGCACTCACGATTGCTTTTTGAACGGGAAACCGCTGGCTTTGACGCCGACTGAATTTGCAATTCTGCGTATCCTGCTGGAGCGCAAGGGGAAAGTTGTCAGCTCCGAGGAACTATTCCACGAAATTTGGAAAGATGAATATTACAGCAAAAGCAACAACACGATCACCGTTCATATCCGGCACCTGCGGGAAAAGCTGGGTGATACCATAGATAGTCCGAAATATATAAAAACGATATGGGGAGTAGGGTATAAAATTGAAACGTAAAAACTTGAAGATACTGTACTATATTGGTGCTATACTGTTTGGCATCGCCCTCTGCTGTGCGATATATTACCTTTTTGACCATGTGTGGAACGGCTCATTTGTAAACTGGTTTGACACAAATTACATGACAACGTCAAATCGCTATTTGCCGGAAGCACAGCAGGATGCAATTTTCCATGAACCTTTGTGGGAGAAGCTAAAAGTTCTTTTATTATGGGTCTTAATTGGTGTCGTTGTCGGTGGAATCGTTATTGTCCTTGTAACCGCACATTTCTATGCACGGGCTGAAAAGCGGAAAACAATTACTGATATTAGTGAGCTGCTTCATAGTTACATGATTGGGGAGCAAAACGCAGATAAGATTTTCCCACGGGAATATGCCGAAATATCAACACAGATGGCGGAGATTAGGACGGCCATGCTCCGCAGCGAACAGGCGCTTCGGAATGAAGCCGCACAGAAAAATGACTTAGTGACCTATCTGGCCCATGATCTAAAAACGCCCCTAACCTCCGTCATTGGTTATTTGAGCCTATTAGATGAAGCGTCTGATATGCCGCCAGAACAAAAGGCGAAATATACTCATATCGCGTTGGACAAGGCATATCGTCTGGAACGGCTGGTAAATGAGTTCTTTGAAATTACCCGCTACAATTTGCAGCAAATCAAGCTGGAGAAGGAACAAATTGACCTCTACTATATGTTGGTACAGATGGTAGATGAGTTTTATCCTATCCTGTCTGCAAAAGGGAATACCGCCATCCTCCACGCCGATGAAGATTTGACCCTTTGCGGTGATCCGATGAAGCTGGCCCGTGTATTCAATAATATCTTGAAGAATGCGGCAGCATATAGTTTTCCCAATTCTGAAATCGTCATTTCTGCTTGGCAGCAGAACGATCAAATGGTAATTTCCTTTGAAAATCAAGGGCCAACGATCCCAGCGGAAAGCCTGTCTATGATATTTGAGCGTTTCTACCGTATGGACGCGGCCCGCAATTCTGACGCAGGCGGAGCCGGACTTGGACTGGCTATCGCAAAAGAAATTGTCACCCTGCATGGTGGAACGATTGCAGCGGAAAGTCACGAAAACTCCACTGTGTTCACCGTGTTCCTGCCTGTTTCAAATTAGGAAAACATCAACAATGTGTTAGGATTTTCTTAGGAAACTCAC
>CAQBGY010000819.1 GCA_948759685.1 uncultured Eubacterium sp. | reverse complement strand
GATCAGTAGTATAGCTACCGCCCTCAATGTGAGCCGCAACAGCGTGGCGGATTATTGTCTTTATATTGAAGAAGCCGGGCTGATAGCTCAGCTTCGTGATGATACGGGAGGGATACGCGGATTGGGAAAAGTAGATAAGATATATCTTGATAATACCAATCTGATATACAATCTCGGAGGAGAACAGTCGGAGATTGGGAATGTTCGTGAAACTTTCTTTTTCAACCAAATGAGGGTCAATCATGATGTTGTGACTTCCTCTGTTTCGGATTTTAGTATGGATGGTTATACGTTTGAAATGAAATCAGTCGATACCAATCGGTTAAATATAGGTTTGTCTTGAAAAAACTATCTCATTTGGGGGTTAAAAATGGGAAGTCTGGCATACAAATCTTAAAAATAGAACATAAAATACAAAGAATAGACCTTGCGAGGGTAAATGCAAAGTCATTACTTTGCACTCGATTTTTTATCGAAAAAAGATTATTAACTAACAATGAAAATTATGAAGAAAAGTTTATTGTATTTGTTTATGCTCGTTTGCTCTGTGGCTTTGTTTACGGGATGTAGTGACGATGACAATACTGTTGTTTATCCTATAGATGCTGAAATTGCCGGAGTTTATAAAGGAACATTGGATATTTCTTTGGATGGAACTACAATAGGATCTGATATTCCTAAAAATATAACAATATCTAAGGCAGGAGATGCTTCTGTTAATATGGAATTGAAGGATTTCAATTTTATGGGAATGGACTTGGGTACTATTGCTTTGACTGATTGTGCTTTGGAGAAAGATGGAAACAGCTATCGTTTTACAGGAAAGCAAGTCTTGAATGTGACACAATATAATTTGACTGGTGATATTAATGCCCAAGGACATATCTCTGGTAATAAAGTAGTGGTTGATTTGGATATCGCTGCCAAATTGGGTGATTTGGAACAGGCTGTGAAAGTGGTATATGAAGGTACTAAATTGACAGGTTCGGAAAGTAGTGAAGCTAAGATTGCAAGTTTCATCATTGACGATGAGGCAGTGGTAGAACAACCAGTTATAAATGAAGAAGCTGGTACGATTGTTTTTGCTGTTAATGAGAAGGCAGCATCTTTCAAGTTTACTCCTATTATTGAAATATCTGAAGGAGCAACTATTACTCCGGCTTCCGGTGTAGAACAGGACTTCTCGAATAATAAGAAAGTGACTTATACTGTGATGGCGGAAGATGGAACCGTGAAAGTTTATACGGCTTTTGTAGAAGGTACTCGCAGTGTATTGAAATATTCCTTTGAAGAATGGGGTGAACAAGCTGATGAAAAGAATCCTGATAATATGAAATGGTTTTCACCTCTTCCGTTAGATGAGTTGGCTACAGCCAATAACGGTGTTGCATATTTGAAAGGATTTGATTTTACAAATCAGTATAATTTGACTTACGGAACACTGGAGGAGAAAGAAGCCGGTTATAAAGGTAGTGCTGCAAAATTGATAACTCAATATACGAAAGGTGCAGGTTTCGGCATGGCTCCTGCCATAACGCCGGGTTCGTTGTTTACTGGTAAGTTTGATTTTCGCATGGTGTTAGATCCCAAGGAGCAGTTGACATTGACAAAATTTGGTATTGCTTATGATAAGAAGCCTCTTTATTTTAAAGGAGCATATAAATATGAAGCTGGAGAGAACTTCGTAGATGGTTCGGATAAGGAGAATGTGAAAGAAAATACAGGAGAGACAGACCAATGTGGAATTTATGCCGTGTTGTATGAGGCTACGGATAAAGATGGTCAAGAAGTGGTGTTGGATGGAACCAGCATAACCAATTCGGAATATCGTGTAGCTTTGGCAGAAATAAAGAGCGGTGTAGATACGGAAGGCAAGTGGGTAGAATTTAACGAAGAATTTACTTATTTGGAAGGTAAATCTTATGATTCTTCAAAGCAATATAAAATGGCTATTGTTTGTTCATCAAGTAAAGAAGGCGATTCGTTTAGAGGTGCTGTTAATAGTACATTATTTGTTGACGAATTGGAAATTGTTGGAGAATAATTGCTGTATGAAATAGAATAGTAGTTAGAAGTTTGTTTTAAGAAATTCCTCTCACTGCATTTTTTGCAGTGAGAGGAATTTTTGTTTGCAATCCGGCACAATCACTCCCCTAAAATGCCATTCAATACAGGATGTAGAAATGGATTCATTCCTTATAGTGTACAGGAGAGAACATTGAATACATTCGCTTACATTCATTGCATATTCCGTTTGTCCCATATATTGTGGGAAAGTATTCCCTATTGCTAGGGAAAAGATTCCCAATTAATAGGGAATAAATTCCCTTAATATGAGGGAAAAAATTCCCATAATATGTGGGACAACCGAAACTACTGTTTGTCTTCAACCAGGAAAAGGGGGAAGATTATGTTTGATAATAAGATTTCCTGAAATAGTATGAGAATAAAGGAGAATCATCTTCAACTGTGGATGTCTGACAGGGCGTTGACATGTGACAGCAAAATTGCCGTTATCTTGCTGTCACCACGTGCTGTCACACGATTAA
>CAQBGY010000818.1 GCA_948759685.1 uncultured Eubacterium sp. | reverse complement strand
GGATTGACGTAGCCAAATGGGATGCAGACAAGCAGCGGGTAAAGAACGGATGTACTAACAAGCTAAAGCAAAGTGCAGCCGAAATCAATACGGACTTGCTGAAATACTATGCCGAAATGCAAAACGTGTTCAAGGAGTTTGAGGTACAGGAAACCATACCTACCACCCAGCAGCTAAAGGATGCGTTCAATCTGCGGATGAAAGACAGCAGTGGAGAACAACAGGAAGAAGCGCAGATTAGTTTTTGGGAAGTGTTCGATGAGTTTGTAAAAGAGTGTGGCAACCAGAATAATTGGACGGCATCCACCTATGAGAAATTTGCAGCGGTAAGAAATCACATCAAAGAGTTCAAGGAGGATGTAACCTTTGAATACTTCAACGAGTTCGGGCTGAACGAGTATGTTAATTTCTTGCGTGATAAAAAGGACATGAGAAACAGCACCATCTGTAAACAGATGGGGTTTCTCAAATGGTTCCTGCGTTGGAGCTTCAAAAAAGGGCATCATCAGAACATTGCATACGACGCATTCAAGCCCAAATTGAAAACAACCCCTAAAAAGGTAATATTCCTGACATGGGATGAACTGAACAAGCTGAAAGATTATCAGATACCGCATGACAAGCAGTATTTGGAACGTGTCAGGGATGTCTTTCTGTTCTGTTGCTTCACGAGTTTACGATATTCGGATGTTCGTAACCTTAAAAGAAGTGATATTAAGCCCGACCACATTGAAGTCACCACAGTCAAGACTGCGGACAGCCTGATAATCGAACTGAACGACCACAGCAAAGCCATTCTTGAAAAATACAAGGATGTTCATTTCGAGAACCACATGGCATTGCCCGTCATCAGCAATCAGAAGATGAACGATTATCTGAAAGAACTGGGTGAACTGGCAGAAATCAACGAACCTGTACGGGAAACCTACTACAAGGGAAATGAGCGCATAGATGAAGTCACACCCAAATACGCATTGTTAAGTACCCATGCCGGAAGAAAGACTTTCATCTGTAATGCGTTGGCACTCGGAATTCCGGCACCGGTGGTTATGAAATGGACTGGACACAGTGATTACAAAGCCATGAAGCCCTACATTGATATAGCGGATGACATCAGAGCAAACGCCATGAACAAGTTTAATCAACTATAAAAGTATCAATTAGTTTCATAGATTACCACCATTGAAGTATATTTGTATTCTGAAAATATCATAAGATGAGCAACAACGGACATAACATAGAAAAGACGAATTTTGATGCATTTATAAATGCTGTCGGTTCGGAAATACAACAGGCGCAAGTACGGCTGATTACCGCTGCCAATGCGCAAATGTTGTTCCATTACTGGAAAATGGGCAACTATATTCTCTATCATCAGCAACTGCACGGATGGGGAAGCAAAACCATCAAACAATTGGCAAAGGCTATCCGATTCAATTATCCCGAAAAGAAAGGTTATTCGGAACGCAACCTTACCTATATGTGTCAGTTTGCAAGAACATATCCATTGAGAGCATTGCAGAATTTCATTGATACGGATGCAAAGCTGATAGCTCCAAGCGTGAAGAAAATTGAAGATGAAGTACACTACTTAAATGATTCGCAATTTACGCAAGAGCCTCTTGCGCAAATTCAATCCGTTGATAACAAAGAAATTATAATCACGCAAGAACCTCTTGCACAAATTCATAATGTTGCCAAAACCGTATCCGACATTTACCGTATGGAAATTAAGGATATAGAAAACATATTTATGGCATCACCTGTTGCAAGAACCAATTGGGCGAGCCATGTGATTATGCTTAACAGTTCGCTTCCATTGGGTGTAAGCTATTGGTACATGAAGCAGTCCGTGGAAATGGGCTGGAGCAGTAATGTTCTTAAAATACAAATTGAGACCAACTTATATAGCAGACAAATCAGCAACAACAAGGTAAACAATTTCACAGCCACGCTTCCTGCACCGCAAAGCGACCTTGCCAATTACCTGTTGAAAGACCCGTACATCTTTGATTTGGCTGGAACGAAGGAAAAGGCGGACGAAAGGGACATAGAAGAACAATTGGTTAAGCACGTCACCCGTTACTTGCTGGAAATGGGCAATGGCTTTGCCTTTGTTGCCCGACAAAAACACTTTCAAATTGGTAACAGCGATTTCTATGCAGACTTGATTCTGTATTCCATCCCCTTACACGCATACATTGTAGTAGAATTAAAGGCTACCCCATTCAAACCGGAGTATGCAGGACAACTGAACTTCTACATCAATGTAGTGGATGACAAACTAAGGGGAGAGAATGACAACAAGACTATCGGATTGTTGCTGTGCAAGGGGAAAGACGAAGTTGTAGCGCAATACGCATTGACAGGCTACGACCAGCCGATAGGCATCAGCGATTACCAGTTGAGCAAGGCTATACCTGAAAACTTAAAATCGGCTCTGCCAAGTATAGAAGAAGTGGAGGAAGAACTGACTTCCCTTCTTGATAAAGATAAGAATCCATAAACCAAGCGTATATGGCAGGAGAAATACAGATTATGATTCCCCAATA
>CAQBGY010000817.1 GCA_948759685.1 uncultured Eubacterium sp. | reverse complement strand
CTTCCGATCTGGTGTCCATGCCTATGGTAGATGGTAGTTACATATATGACGATGGCAGGTCATGTACCTGTATAGCAGAAGCAGGTTTTTCTCCTGACCGTGGCGGAAATTATATTTATACTGACGGTCGAAAAGACTGACCGCCAGTATAAAGTTATGCACACAGACAATAAAAGAGCTTGGCATAATCAAATATGATCATATCAAACACGATGTATTATTGGTTCGGTTTTGTTATTTGTAAAATATCATTGGGTGTACAATCTAAAATCAGGCATAGTGTTTCCAGCGTATTAATGGTGATACTTTTGTTCTTGCGCAGCGCATCAAGTGTTCCTGTTGAAAAGTCATACTGATGGATAAGCTGATATTGCGTTATTCCTTTTCTTTTCATTGTTGCCCACAGTGGATTATAATCAAACATATACATACTCCTTGTTATTAGTATATGGATTATTTTATGGTTGCAAATTACCGAATATTCGGCTATAATAATTTATGTAGCCTCTGGAGGAAATGAAGTCAATGAACGATCTAGAAAAGGATATCGTTGAGCGGCTTACGTATACACAGTTACAAAGTACGGAATACAAACAGGCTTATGAGACGGTAAGAAAAGCATACAAGCGACTTGCCGCAGAACTTACAGAGAAACAGTTCAATGCTTTGGATGAGTATTACAGTGCAGTTATGGAGACGATGGCGATAACGGAAAAGTTAGCTTATAAACAGGGGATTGCAGATTTTATAAACATAAAACAGGACTTTACTCCATAAGGAGTTCAGTCCTGCTTGTTTTGAAGTTAAGTGTAGACTTGTACAAAAAGGTAAGGATTATATGAATAATTAGGAGAAATCATTATGAAGAAGAAATTATATGATACATTGGAAATCATTCAAAATATAGATGGAAAATATGAACTGAGGACATTGGAAGAAAAAACAGTTTTGATATACAAACATATGGAAGAGTTTGCCTTGAAAATTCTTTTTGTAGGCGAATTTAGTGCGGGTAAGAGTGCCTTAATCAATGGGGTGATTGGAGAAGAATTACTAACAGAGAATCAAAGACCGGAAACTGCTATCGCAAGCGAGGTTATTTATGATACAGATGAATATATCGAGGCGGTAAAGGGTGATGTGCGAAACCAATATAAAATAGAATACAGTACACAGATCAATATTAAGGAATATGATTTTCTTATTTGGCATTTGAATCGGGAGGAATTAAAGAAATATAAAGGATGTACGATTGTAGATATGCCAGGATTTAACTCAGGAATTCAGGAGCACAACAAAGCGATTCTAAGATATGCTGGTAAGGGAAATGCATATATATTAGTGATTGATTGTGAAGATGGCGCTATCAAGCAGAATATGGCTCAATTTATTGAAGAAATCAAGCAATATGAAGATAATATAGCAATCGTGGTCACAAAGACAGATTTAAGGACAGATGAGGATGTTGAACAAATCATGGATAATATCAGAATAAATGCCGAAATGCTGTTTATGGATCAGGTATCAATGATTGCGACTTCAAAATATGATGACAATATAGGTGAAAAAATAGGAAATTTGATCGTTTGCTTTGATCAGGAGAAAATCTTTGTACAGGAGTTTATGCCTCAGGTATATGATGCAGGGGTACGATGCATTGATTCCTTGGAAACATATAGAAAAGGGATGAAACTTAATTTGTCCCAGTTTGATAAGGAAATAGAGAAACATGAAAAAGCAAGAAAAGAACTGACAGATAAATTAAAAAAGGAAAAGGTGAAATTAGAGAAACAATTTAAAAATTCGGTTGGACCGGCAATCATAGCTGATGTGCAGAGTGCGCTGCACAATAATGCGGAAACTTTGGCGAACAGCTTAAAGGCTGGCGAAAAGAACTTTTCAATGATGGTAAATAATATTCTGCGTCCAGTGCTTTTGGAATCTACCAAAGAGTATGTTGAGCAAAGTTTTGAACAGTTTATCACAGGGATTGATTTTTCTGGTATGGATGTAGATTCTTCTTTTCAGGATATAGGTGTAAATGCTCTTGAAAAATATCAGCAGACAAATAGCAAGCTACAGGAAATTATAGAAAATGGAGATAAATTTAATGTAGTGTATAAGACGCTTACTACTACTTTGGCAGTAGTGACGAGTGCCATTGCTCCATGGCTGGAGCTGATTATTATTTTCCTTCCAGATATTTTTAAACTATTTGGCAGAAAGAATCAGGAAGAACAGTTGAGAAAAAAGGTGGATCAGATGATACCTCAAATTGTGGAAAAATTAAGACCTGAAATTCAGAAGTCTTTGGTAGAGATGAAGGAGGAAATGGTGCAGCAGGCAGAAGAAGAAATCGGCAGCATGATCGACAGTGAGGTAGAGTCTTTGAAAGCAGCAAAAGAGAGCAAAGAAAGAGCCAGTGCGGAATTTGATGAGAAGGTTCAGGATGTCGAACAAGATATTGATAAAGTAAAAAAAGCACTTGAACAGATTGCGTAGGAGCTTCCTGTATAATTCAAATATAGGGAATTCCAAGAAGGGTGGTTGATAA
>CAQBGY010000816.1 GCA_948759685.1 uncultured Eubacterium sp. | reverse complement strand
GTAGCAAATCCCAATTATGCTGATACAGTTGCAGAACCATTAAACCTGACACTAAGAGGAAAAATAGGAATTCAGCTAAAACCGGAACAGACAAATCAAGTGGGAAAATCCCTGGAATATTTATTGGAGCATGCAGCAGACTATTCTCAAAAAATTGCCGAGCTAACGGATGAGTATCTTTATCATATGGGGCATAGCGGTGAGATCGGTGGTCGCTATATACTTTCAAGCCTTCAGAAAAAAGCAAAAAATAAACCGCAAAATCTCCATTAGGCTAATAAATAATCGAAAGATGGAATGAATTTCATATGAATACTTTAATTTTAAACTCTGGAGCAGGTACCCGTATGGGAGAGCTCACCTCTCAACATCCAAAGTGCATGACAGAAATACAAAAAAATGAAACTATCATCAGTCATCAGCTTAGATTATTATCTCAGTCTGGGGCCGACAAGGTGGTTATCACAACTGGTCCGTTTTCTGATATTCTGGTGGATTACTGTTACTCGCTAAAGCTTCCATTGAAGTATATATTTGTAAATAATCCCCGCTATCATGAAAGCAATTATATTTATTCTATTTATCTTGCGCGTAAACATCTACGTGGAGACGACACACTCCTAATGCATGGAGATTTGGTCTTTGAACCATCTGTTTTAGAAAAAATAAAGACAGCTTCAACCAGCGTTATGGCTGTCAGTTCTACTGTGAATCTTCCTGAAAAAGATTTCAAAGCTGTTGTTTCAGAAGGGCGGATACAAAAAATAGGCATAGAGTTCTTTGATAATGCTGTCTCAGCACAACCTTTGTATAAATTGCTAAAGAAAGATTGGGAATTATGGTTAGATGAAATAGAGAGCTTCTGCGAAAAAGGAGATATCACCTGCTACAGTGAAAATGCTTTTAATTGTATTTCATCTGAATGCTTGATTTATCCGTTTGATATAAAAAATGCCCTTTGCAGAGAAATTGATACTCCAGAAGATAGAGAGGTAATTTCGTCTGCCCTTGAAAAAATTTCAAGTAAAAATTAAGAAGAGGGGGATGAATATGCCTCAACTGATATGGATGGGGAATGAAGGATATTTTTATTTAACAACCTATTTAAAACAAAAAGAAATCAAAAAGCTATTTTTAGTGTGTGATCAAGCTATCGCCCATTTACCTTTAGATCACTTTTTTACTCAATTGGAACAGTTAGGAATCACTATTACACGTTTTAATAATTTCTGTGTAAATCCCCGCTATGAATCCATTGTTGACGGAGTAGAATGCTTCCTGCAATCAAAAAGTCAAGCAATTATTGCAATCGGTGGCGGTAGTACAATTGATGTAGCAAAATGCATTAAGTTGTATAGTACCATGGATTCAAATACCTGCTATTTAGAGCAAAAAATTATTCCAAATAAAATTATGCTAATTGCTATCCCAACGACTGCAGGAACCGGCAGCGAGGCGACTCGCTATGCTGTAATTTATCAGCATGGAGAAAAACAGTCTATTACACATGAAAGCTGTATTCCATCAGTTGTCATCCTTGACCCTTCTCTTTTAAAAACTTTACCAGATTATCAAAAAAAATCAGCTATGATGGACGCTTTATGTCATGGAATTGAGTCTGGATGGTCCATTCATTCAAATGTTGAAAGCATGGAGTACTCATTAAGTGTAATCAAAAAGATTATGAAATGGATGCCAGATTATCTGGAGGGAAATCCCGAGGCTGCAAATGAAATGTTGACATCTGCAAACCTTGCAGGGAAAGCAATCAATATCACGCAGACAACTGCCAGTCATGCGATGAGTTACAAATTGACTTCTCTTTATGGTATCTCGCATGGACATGCTGTAGCAATATGCCTTCCCCATCTATGGAAATACATGAGGACGCATCTAAAAACGAAATGCATCGATCCCAGAGGATATAAGCATGTAGAGCAGAGCCTTATAAAATTGGCAGAAGCACTGGGATGCCCTGATACAATATCTGTTGAACAATATTTGATGAATATCCTTCGGAAGTTGAAATTAACTGCACCGCAATCTTGGAAAAAGGAAGATATTCTTATCCTTGCAAATTCGGTAAATCCCGTTCGCCTAAAAAATAATCCTATAATGCTAGACTCACAAGTATTAATGGAATTGTATGGAGAAATTTTATTAAATACTTAGCAAGGGGGGGTAAAATAATATGAATATCGAAAATTTTGTAGATGCTCTTGATGCAGATTTTTTTGCCGGGGTGCCGGATTCTCAATTAAAAGCTCTGACAGCATTTCTGTTCGATCGTTATGGTATCTCCTCCCAGCATGTCATTGCCGCGAATGAGGGAAATGCGGTTGCACTAGCCGCCGGGTACCATCTGGCAGCCGGAAAAGTCCCTGTCGTTTATCTGCAAAACAGCGGACTTGGAAATATCATCAACCCTGTCGCTTCTCTGCTCCATCAGAAGGTATACGGGATTCCTTGTCTCTTTATTGTTGGCTGGCGTGGGGAACCCGATGTGCACGACGAACCGCAGCATATTTTTCAAGGCGAACGGACAATCGAACTGCT
>CAQBGY010000815.1 GCA_948759685.1 uncultured Eubacterium sp. | reverse complement strand
ACATAAAAAAATCCCTCCAAATTTAAAAACAAATTCAGAGGGTAATTTAGGGTATAACAAAATAACCCACCCGAATATCGTTTTTTTTATTTGGTGAGTTTGTTCTTTCAAATACGAAACAAAAAGAGCCGATGATTCGTGAATTGTTCCACAATTTCATCGGCTCTGCGTCTTAAGCGTCTGGCTCTTTGATGACAGTTATCTTCAAGTTGTCAACTTTAATCAATCTTTCTTGTCTGCATTTTGGACAATAAAGGGGATAATTCTCCAAAACAGTGTCCTTCCTAATTTTATTACGGGTTTTGCTCCCACAAACAGGACACAATATCCATTCGCATTTCATCATAATTAGTCTCTAATCCTTTCAAATCTCATTTTATATGACTTTTGCAAGCTGTTAAGCTAACTTGTGGAACATATGCCGAACCTTATCTATACGGCTATTCGGGCGGCGGGGTTGGCAAATAAATTTACCAATAGCTGGCTGGTATCCTTTTAACTCTGTCAAGCAGACTCCCTGCCCATTTGTGAAATAAGTTAAATCGTTCCTGTATTCTTGAATACATCTGGCAGGGATTTCTCCTTTCAGAATGACCTCGTCATTCTTTATCTGAGTACTTACAATATCTGCACAATACCTTGGAGCATCATGATACGCCCGTGAGAGATATTCCTGCGGTGCATAAATTTCAAAGTGGAGATATGGCTCTAATAGTTCTGTCCCTGCTTTTTTTAAAGCCTGCTCCAATACGATAGGGGAAAGCAGCCGAAAGTCTGCGGGGGTACTTACAGGACTATAATACAATCCATATTCAAAACAGATTTTACAGTCTGTCACTTTCCATCCATACAGCCCCTGCTCGCAGCCATAAAGAACCCCCTCCATAACCGCATTTTGGAACGATTGATTTAAATATCCAAGTGAAACTCTGCTTTCATACTGCACTCCGCTTCCAATAGGGAGCGGCTCTATGGACAACCCGACAGAAGCCCAGAAAGGATTTGGCGGGACTTCTATGTGGATGGTATATTCTGCTTTTCTAAGCGGTCTTTCCATATATATAACAGTAGGCTCTTTTATTTCTGCCTCCACATGATATTTTTCCTCAAGGATGGCACAAATGACTTCCATCTGCACATTCCCCAAAAAAGAAAGTATAATCTCATGCGTTGTAGTATCCACATAATATTTTAAAAGAGGGTCGCCATCTGAAATTTCTGTAAGTGCCCCAAGCAATATTTCCCGCTGTTCAGATTTCTTTACTGCAATCGTTGTTTGGAGCATAGGGAGAGGATTTTCAATAAATTTTCTCTGCGGCAACAGTATTTCGTTCCCCAAAATACTGTTTAGCTGCAAAACATCATTTGGTAAAATTACAATATCACCAGAGCAGGCTGTATCGGATGAATATAATTCACCGTTTGTCGGAACACACATCTCTGTGATTTTTATTTTCTCTTTTTCAGATATTCTAATAACATCCCTCAAATGCAATGTTCCGCTATATATACGCACATAAACAAAACGCCGCCTTTTCTCTGAATATTCAATCTTAAAAACCTGCCCGCATAGTTCAGATTGACCTTCAGGCGTTGATGAATAAAATTTACTGGCAATTACTTCTATAAGCTGCCGAATCCCCAGATTGTTTTTAGCGCTTCCGTGATAAACGGGAAATAACGTTCCGTTTTGGAATCTCCTGTTTTCTTCCTGTTCCAGTTCTGACATTTTAAACGGTTTCCCTGACATATATTTCTCTAATAGTTCATCGTTTCCCATAATTACCGCATCCCACTGTTCCATATCGTCATTGTCCGTTACATTTATATGGGGATGCTGCCCAACCTTTTGCTTCACTATAATTTCCGAAGAAAGCTTTGCTTTCATTTCCCGATATACCATTGGCAAATCAATCCCCTCTTGGTCAATTTTATTGATGAAAAAAATTGTCGGAATCTTCATTATCTGTAGTGCATGAAACAGTATACGGGTCTGTGCCTGTATGCCATCCTTTGCAGAAACTAATAATACTGCTCCGTCTAATACGGATAAAGAACGGTATACTTCCGCCAAAAAATCCATATGGCCTGGCGTATCTATAATGTTGACTTTTACATCCTCCCACTGAAAAGATGTCACTGCTGTCTGGATAGTGATTCCCCTTTGACGCTCCAAATTCATTGTATCTGTCCTTGTTGTGCCTTCATCTACGCTCCCTAGTTCTGCAATTGCACCACTGGTATACAATAAACTTTCCGTTAATGTTGTCTTTCCTGCGTCAACGTGAGCCAGAATGCCTAAGTTAATTATTTTCATGTGATTTTCCTCCTATCAACACCCAAAAAAGGGCATAAAAATACCCAGTGATAAATACTCCTATCACTGGGTAAATAACTCCAATAGCCCCAAAACACTTATATGTTTTCGGGCATATAAAATTACATGATAAAAGTATTCTTAAACTGGGTACAAAAAACTAAGCCCCATATTAAAAGTGAAACGGGACTGCTACTTTTTGTTCCCACTATCAAATTGACAGTTTATTTAAGAATACCTTGCCGCATATTTA
>CAQBGY010000814.1 GCA_948759685.1 uncultured Eubacterium sp. | reverse complement strand
GCAGCATATCCAGCAGTACCTTTCCGAATACTGCTTTGGGGACTTTTACACCAGAGGGACACTGGATTTGCAAATGCGGGAGCTTATCACCTTCTGTGCCATTTGCTGCCTTGGCGGGTGTGAACCCCAGGCTAAAGCCCATGCAGGGGCGAATCTGAGCGTGGGGAATACCCGGCAGACATTGATCGATGCACTCACACAATGTCTCCCCTTTATTGGATTTCCCAGGACGCTCAATGCGCTTAACTGCATCGGAAATTAAGCGGCTAAATTCAACCTCGCTCTGACTATTCAGAGTAAAGAAGGGAGGTCTGTTCACAGTGAAAAGGCGGATATTGGTTATAGACGATGATCTGGCGATTTGCCGTTCGATTCGGGATGCCATGCAGGACGATTATACTGACGTATGCTATACCATGTCTGTCTCGGAGGCGTTAGACGCTTTTGCAGCATATAACTACTGCCTTATCATTGTGGGCCTCCGTTTGTCAGAAACGGACGGCATAGAAATGCTACATATTATCCGGCAGGCTAAGACCACCCCCATCTTACTCCTTACCGAAAAGCTTACAGAAAACGAAAAAGTTCCACTTTTTCATGCAGGAGCAAACGCTGTCCTTGAAAAACCTATAGATATGTCTGTATGTGTAGCACAGGCAAATTCGTTGATTCAACTTTATATGGAGCGGACGGAGGGGTGGACATACCATCCACTGATATTTGGGACAGAACTGATGATTGATCCAACTCATCGGCAAGTAACTGTTGACGGGCAACATCTGACCTTAACGCGCAAAGAGTTTGACCTGCTACTATGCCTTGCCCGCCATCCTGGACAAGTCTGGAGCCGGACACAACTATATAGCCAAGTATGGGACGATAACCTCGGCGTCAGCGGTGAAAACGCAGTTAAATCGCATATCGGAAATTTGCGAAGGAAATTAGCAGATATGGGGAAAGACTATATTCAAACCTCATGGGGTGTGGGATATAAATTTGTTCCACCGGCTGGCAACAAGAAAAGCAAAACCACCTGATACCAGGGTGTTGCCGCAGTAATGCGGCAACACCCTGGTTTTTGTCGAATATGCTCGGAAATCTTGCCAAAAACTTGTCAAAATCTTGCCCAAAATCTTCCTTTTAAGATTTATAGTATAGAGTAAGCCAGCAAGAACAAGAAATCCTTGCTCCTGCTGGCTCATTCCATCGTTTCCGCTGATGACCTGTAGCGGCGTTTCAAGAACTGCTCTGCCAAACAATCCAATGTGTTTAGGAGAATCTGTCGTTCATCCTCCGTGCAGGCTGCGAATTTATTCAGCAAATGCCGCACTTCTTCCTCCTGTTTTTCCATATCAGGAAAAAACAGCATATCCGCTGAAATCCCCAGCCGATAGATTATGTCGGACAAAACCTCATAGGAAGGATTGGCAAGGCCGGATTCAATATTTTGGATATGGCGAAGTCCCCGATGGCATTGGTCTGCCAACATCTGCTGTGTCAACCCACTGGCGGTTCTTGCAGCCGCAATACGTTCCCCTAAGTATAAGAGTTCTTTACTTGGTTCTTTCTTTGGTTTTTGCGATTTACGCATTTTACATCACCTCAACTATATTCTATCGTGCGCAAATGATGTTTCAAAGCCACTAATAAAACGTATTGATATGTCTATATCATGCGTAAATAGATAAGCCTCTTGCTTGAAGCTATTAAAAAAAACGGCTTCATGAGTAGGGGCTATTAGTGTTACCGCCTGTGACTGCTGTGGAAAGGATCGGTCATGGGTGGCTATTTATTTTTAAGTATAAATGACGGCATAGGTAAATCGCCAAAAAAAGCAATGTGCCGGAAACGGGCATTCAGCACACAGCGGACGCATTATCAAGCGTAGGAAAATACACCAATAAAACAAAGCAGAGCGCCAGACGGTCATTCGGACTGTCTGGCGCTCTGCTTTGTCGTTTTGGGTCGAACCGCCCCGATTGCTGGTACAACGTCCGCGCCCCGCCACGGAAATCTGATCTGTTCTCAGCTAAATTCAGATTTTCGGAGGTACTACGGATGAACAAACGTAGAAAATACAAAAAAACTTCAAATACTTTTTTCGTGTGTTCTCTAACCGAACACACGAGAGTTTATGATTGCCCCCAAGGAGCGATGGAAGGGGGTGAAAGCGCATGAGTCCCGCAGAGCGCCGCCTGGAATTGCTGGAAGTGCTGTGCCTGAGAAGGCACGATACATACGACAATCTGGCTCACGAGTTTAATGTCTCTAAAATGACGATTCGCCGCGATGTTGCGGTACTCATGTGTTCCTATCCGATTGAAACAGTCCACGGTGGCCGTCATGGATGCGTCAGAGTGATGGAGGGGTACTACTACCACCACAAGTCCTCTGCCGATAAAATCCTCAATCCAAAGCAGGTGGCACTTCTCAGGAGAGTTAGAAACCATCTTGTGGGTGACGACCGCGACACAATCAACAGCATCCTCGTCCAGTTTGCTCCTTGAAAACCGCAAATCCCCCAGCACCTTGACAAACAGCGGGACAAGCTCCCGTTCATATTCAGTATGT
>CAQBGY010000813.1 GCA_948759685.1 uncultured Eubacterium sp. | reverse complement strand
ACTGGAGTTCAGACGTGTGCTCTTCCGATCTAATAGCTCTCAGCCTTTGTTTCTTCTGCAATTTTTTTCAGTACTGCAATGCTGCCATCATACTGTCCAAAAGCGATCGTATAAATAGGAATATTCTCGTCCCTGCACCAGTTCATACAATAATCCAGTTCCTGACTGGACTGCGCTTCTGTGCGCGGACTTCCTGCCGACAGGTCTGTTTCCCCGTCAGAGATTAATACCATAATTCTGCGGGTATTTTCTTTCTCAGAGAACAGCTCACATGCGTGCGACACGCCTAATCCAATATCCGTATCTCCTGAATACGTTATGGAAGAAATCTGGTCTTTGAGCCTTTTTCTTTTTTCTGTTGTCTCTATTGTCTCTGGCGCTGAATATGAAAGTATTTCATTGTTGTATGCCACATATCCAATACGGATTCCCTGCGTCTGCATGGTGTCAATAAACGCCTGAACCATGTCAATCCCAATTCCAGAACGATCATTTGTTTTCATCGAGCCGCTGCTGTCAATCACAAATATAATCTCAATCTGCTCCTTCTCCGGGACAATCTCTTCGGCATATCCTGTCAGTGGAAAAAACAGTGCCAAAATGATGCAGTATAACAGTTTCCGTAATACTTTCATACTCTGCTTTCCCTTCTATTGTCTTTTGTGTTTTTCCAATATATTTAAATTTTTACGTTTCTCTCTAATAAACCACACTATATATGTACCGCCAGATAAAATAACAGAACTCAAAACAGCACAAGCAAGCATATCCTGAAATGGTAATAACAAAATACCTGTTAATGTTTCAAAAATCACTATTTTATGTGCCCTTTTTCTGATTGCTTTTCTGTCTCTCTCATCAAGCGGCTTGTTCTCATCCGCTAACGGGGCAAAAATAAAAATATAGATTGCAGATATGATAGATAAAGCTGCGGTTATATAAATTTTCCACGTAAACTGAATTTTTATCCATATAAGAGCTACAACCAGAATCAACGTTGAAAGAAAATAACAGGCTTTCCAGCCTCTCGCATGATAGCCTCCTGCTTCCTGGCGTAATATCATAAATGCTATCAAAAAGACCATACAGTACCAAAACATACCCAATGCTATTCCAATAGCTGCGCTTATCGCAAAATTTGTAATATAAACCTGAATCATATTTAAAGCATATATATATATACTTCTTTATCTTCAGCTTCAATGCTCCCATTTTCTTCCAACTTGTTTACAATTCTGTAGAAAACTTTTTCCATTGATTAATTTTTAGAAAACTTTTTCAGATTCTGAGGTACTTCTGGCTGATGAAGGAGATAACAACAGCAAAAGCTCGCTGCAGCTGTTGCAACTAAAGCCAATACACCTGCTAAAATCTGATACCCATACATCTTTGCATTTTTCATCATCATAATAATATCCTCACTTTCTTTTTTACCAGCAAATGATAGCACATCTTGTCGAAATAAAACCGTAAATGTAATAATCTGTAGGTATACATGTAATTATTTCCAAATTTTAAGGCTTTTTCTTTCCACTGTTTTTAATAAAATAGAATGTGATTTACTGAATAAGGTGTGATCTACTATAAAAAATACAGAAATTTTCAGGGAAAGGAGTATGGAATGACAGGAAAAGCAAAGCTTCCTGTGGGGATTGAGAATTTTGAGAGAATACGAAGGGATGGATTTTATTATGTTGATAAAACAGGGCTTATCAGGGACTTTCTGGAGAATCCGGCATATGTGAACCTGTTCACACGTCCGAGGCGTTTCGGAAAGACGCTAAACATAAGCATGCTGAAACATTTTTTTGAAGCAAGCAGTGATAAAACAATTTTTGACGGGATTGAGATTTCAGGGGGAAAAAGAACTGTGTAAAGAATACATGGGAAAATTTCCTGTGATTTCAATTACATTAAAGGGGGCAACAGGTGAAAACTTTGAAGAGGCAAAAGTAATGCTTCGGAGAATCATGGGGAGAGAGGCGATGCGATTTCGGTTCCTGCTGGAAAGTAACCGGATTGATGATACAGAACGCAGCCAGTATGAGGCGCTTATTGGCACGGATAAAACAGACACAAAAACTGATTGATGACGGCATGACAAGCATTCGCAAATATGGAATCGCATGCTATAAAGTAATTTCTGGATAAAAGCAGTTCAGGAATGCTGTCTGAAGCATCCCTGAACATAATTATGAATACCTCCTGTTATATCATTACAAACCTTACATTTTCATGGTATGGCAGTCCCTTAGCCCTATGTCCTGCCTTGGACAGCTTTTCCATTTTAGGGCTGTTTGCGTAAAACGATAGGACAAGACCGGATAAAGTCTGCCTGTTGGTCGGGTGCATGAAATATATGCTATGGATCAGCTTTACGCCTAAGAGCATGTCATTGTGCCAGCCTCCTTCTTCGGCGCACAGTTCCCATTTTCCGGGTTCTTTTTTGCATTTGCTTTCATAAAAATCAGAAAATTCGGGGCATCTGACAATATCCCGACACATTTTTACGGATGCCCTGTCCCTGTCGTCCCAGTAATCCCTTTTCCACTTGTCACTGCACTGCTTAAT
>CAQBGY010000812.1 GCA_948759685.1 uncultured Eubacterium sp. | reverse complement strand
CCCGCAGGGCGGCGGGAAGGCGTATCCCTGCCGCCGCCTCATAGGAGGCAACTGTCTTTTCAGAAAAACCTGTTGCCCTTCCCATCCCAAAGCCGAACAGCGGTTCTGCCCACCGAACCAGTTCAATGGGGGAAATCTGATAATGCTTTTCGCTCATAGTATCGTCCTCCTGCTACTTCTGTCGATTTGATTTTCTATGTATTAACTAAAATGTCATTTTGTCAAATTGGCCCACTCAAAGTATAGCGCAAAGCCGACCAGCGTTCAATCCCCATTGTAGAGCCTTCACCTAACTTGCAAGCAGTGCATTTGTTCCCACAAATGCTCAAAACAGACTTTCGGCGTGTCCGCCAAAAATCTGTTTTTGCTTGTTGGGACAGCGTCCCAAACCCTTTGAACAGCCCCATGACCAGGGTTGGCTGCGCGTTCGTTTCACGAACGCTGTATTACCCGACAAAGTGAAAACGGGCAGGAGCGGCACCCATCAAAACACCGGAGAGCGGTAGTGCCAGACTTGCCCATCAAAAGAAAATTGGCATACCGGCAACCAGACCATGAAGCTGGATGCGCATCCGGCGGACCTCCCTGGTCGAGCGCACGAATGCCGCAGGCAGTACCGCCGCCTGCTTGCAGGTGGTGAGTAAGTGCGCCTTTGCCAGGGACCTGTAACAAGAAAGGGGGGCGTCCAGGTCACCCCCGGATACCCCCGCATCGACCTGGTCTGTCACTGCTCTTCCAGCCTGTACCACTTACCACAAATGAGCCGCCAGCCATATGTATTTGGTGGGAGAGTCCACCCTCTACATATTAGCTCTCAAAAGGCAATGTTAAAGCATTATGCGGAAGAAAATTAGCCTAAAATAAGGTCAGCATATAAAACAAAGGCTTTAATACGATAAATTTACAGGTATGAGAGCCCCTTACGGCTATAAAAAGTCACCAGAAAACAAACACAAACTTATTCCAGATGAAAATGCACCTATTGTAAAACGTATATTTCGCATTGCCGTAGAAGGTAATTCTTGTGGAGCAATCGCAACTACTTTGAAAAAAGAACTTATTCCAACACCAG
The DNA here is from genome assembly GCA_948759685.1 of uncultured Eubacterium sp. The sequence goes on along the minus strand of CAQBGY010000812.1, from coordinate 1,500 downwards.
GTGCTTATCTTAGAGGAAAAGATGGCATTTTGCATAAAGATGAACGTGTAAAATATCTTTATGGCTGGCTTGCGTTAACTGTCAGAGATATTTTAATGAATGATGTTTATATCGGCAATATTGTAAGTCTGTGTCATATTACAAAATCTTTTAAGGACAAACGTATTGTGGAACGCCCCAAAGAGGATTGGATAAGAGTAGAAAACATACACGAGCCATTGATTAACAAAGAAACTTTTTACACTGTACGAAAACGAATCAGTGTAAAAAACAGAACTAAATAGGCGGTTTTGGAAACCGCCTTGTCAAAAGAATTACCACATCAATAAACATTCCACTTGATAGGTTCATTGCGACGAAATGTACCATCTAAAAAACCTGTTGTCACTTTTTTGTCTACTGCTTGTGTCATACTAGCATAAAACCAATCATTTTTGTTAAGTTAACATCTGAAAATGTTGTATCTACATATGAAATGAAAGAAGTCTATGTAGTATTGTTGAGCAGACGTAAATTTGTAATAAAATGTTACTGTCTTTTTTATCATATTTTAAAATTCTTTCTTGGATGCTTTGTTGCAAGAATATCTCTTTGCTTTGCAGTAGCCACATGAGTATAAATTTCTGTAATCGTAATAGAACTATGCCCAAGCATTTCTTGAATATATCGAATATCAACATCTGCTTCTAACAATGCTGTTGCAAAAGTATGGCGAAACATATGTGGTGTGATATGTAACTCTATTGCAGCAAATGAAGTATATTTATTTAACATTCTCCTAACTGCCTGGTCAGACAGCATTCTACTACTTTGATTCACAAAAAAATAACCACATTTTTCTATCTCATTATGAAAGTCATTTTTATATTTCTTTAAAATAGCAATTACTTCTTGATTTCCAATTTGTAAACGTCTTTCTTTACTACCTTTTCCACATATCAAAACAATTCCATATTGTAAATCCACATCATTACTTTTTAACATACACAATTCTGATATTCTTATGCCAGTAGCAAATAAAAGCTCTACAACAGCAACATCTCGCAATGCATTTCTTTTCTGATAAGTAGTTTTTGCCTTATCTATATCTTCATAAATCGCTTCTAAAAACTTCTCAACAACACATAATGGAATCGTCTTTGGCAATATCACAGGTTCTCTAAAATGTATTTGAATTTTATTAAAAGGATTTTTATCAATCATTTCTTTGTACTCCAGATAATGAAAAAAAGCCTTTAACGAAGCAATTTTCCTTTTTACTGTCTTAGGCTTAAACTTTTCATGTAATTCTCCAATGTACCTCTCCAACAATTCTACAGTAATTTCTGTGTTTGCCATCTGCTCTAAAAATTGCTTTAAATCAATTCGATAGGCTTTTAGTGTTTTTTCATTTAATCTTTTTTGTACCTCACAATACTCTAAGTAGTTTGCAACAATCAATTTTAAATTTTTCATAATAAAAATCTCCTTTCATATTGATTGGTTCTGTTACGTTAAAAT
>CAQBGY010000811.1 GCA_948759685.1 uncultured Eubacterium sp. | reverse complement strand
TGACCGCTTTATCACCTCACGGACAATGGTTTCGATTTCCGTATTATTCATCATGGATTCCTTTTTTTCCAAAACGGATGCCTGTCCGATTATTTGCCAAGCTGCTCCAACACCTTCTTGGTGATCTCCGCTACCAAATCGGGAGATGCCGCCGCATTTTTATGCTCTCCGCAGCTTCCGCCGCAGTTATGACAGCTGGGTTTGCCTTCCTTTAAGTTAGGGCAGAGATTTGCAGGATGACGTCCCTTCATACCGAACTGTCTTCTGATCTCATACAGATCCTCTACCTGCTGAGGAGTGAACTCCTTGGGGCCGCCCAGCATTCTGGATTGATACAGCAGCTGAGCGTAGAACTCTACGGATTCCATCTTCAGATACGCGCTCAACAGGGAATCGGAGTAGGTCAATGCACCGTGGTTCTCCAACAACACTGCGTCAAAATACTGTACATACTCGGAAACCGCATCGGGAATCTCCATGGTGGAAGGTCTGCCGTACTTTGCAATGGGCACACAGCCGAGAGCAATAACCGCCTCGGGCATAATAGGCTGGGTCAAAGGAATACCTGCAATGGCAAAAGTAGTTGCATACATGGGATGTGCATGTACAACGCTCTTCACGTCAGGTCTCTCCTGATACACTCTCATATGCATCTTAATCTCGGAAGAGGGCTTGAAATTCCCGTTTGCCTGAAGCACATTACCCTGTGCGTCCACCTTACAGATATACTCGGGAGTCATAAAGCCCTTGGATACGCCGGTGGGGGTGCAAAGAAATTCGTTATCGCTCAGTTTTACGGAGATGTTGCCGTCATTTGCCGCAACCATGTTTCTGTTGTAGATTCTCTTTCCGATGTCACAAATCTCTTTTTTGATTTCATACTCGTTTTGCATTTTGATTCCTCCTGTTTGTGTTGTTTCTTGTTTTATTATAAGTCTATATACCACACAAGTCAACATGTATAATGTTGGATTTGTGTCGTTTCCTTGAATCACTTCCGCAGCTGTAATAAACTGCTGGCATACCGGCGCTATGCTGCGGAAACGCAATAGCAAACACCTAAAATCGTTCATTTCAAGTAGTCCAAAATGTCTCTCACACCCTCCCCCGTCACGGAATCCACATGAAAAATCGTCTTGCAGCCGGAATTTCTCAGCCACAGCTCGGCGAGAAATATGTTTGCCTTGGGATCATGTATCTTCGTGACAATCCCGATCACGTCACGGTTCACCATACAGGTGATATTAGGCGGAAATAAAGTGTAACTCTCCGTGGCCGCCACCAGCAGCCCCACCACATCCGCCTCATAGGCATAGAGTGCAAGGGCATAGCCCAAATGTTTTGTCTGGGCATATTCGCCGGGGGTATCGATGAGCACGTCATTGTAATGGACATACTGTGTTTTATCATAATGAACTTTTTCCCCGTTAAGCGCCTGCTTTAAAGTAGTCTTCCCGCTTTCGCTGCGTCCCATGAGTATCAGCTTTTTCATATTATTGCCCTTTTCACCCTATGGCATGTTTGATAGTTTCTTCTCTCAATCTGCCTTTGATTCCTTGCAGCTTCCATACAATCGCCTGAACTACCATGCATGAAAATCTGAGGGTTTCCTGTGAAGATGCACACAAAACGGCAAATGCCGCCCATTTTGGTGCATAGCAGTCTCGGGATTTCGTGCAAGGAAGCACGAAACACCTCGCGGTTTCCGCAAGCAGGATTCGGGACTTTCATAGTAACCCCCATGCGTCTGGCGGCGCACCCTAAGTTCTGGTAATGGTGCAGACAGTATATCCCAGCTTATTTTTTACATATTCCAAAATGGCCTGTTCGGAAGCCTCCACCTCCGACACCGTCCCCGATATGATCAGCGAGCCGCTGAATCTGTCCACGAAACCAAGGTCAATGGCAGCCGCCTTCATAGCTACATCAGCCATAATGATTGCCGTTTCCGCAGGAGATACGGTTAAAATGCCGATTGCCGCCCTTGCATAATCAATACTGGGGTCAAGCCCTAATTTCTCATACAGAACGGGGGCGGGGCTGGCTATGATATGAGCCAGCGTAATCTGTTTTCCGGGCACCAGCTCTTGTACAATCCTCTGTTTGCTTTTCTCGTCAAGCCAATCCATCATTCCTCCCATTCCGCCGCATATGCGGCACAGGTTCATTCCATGTGTGGCAGTACCGCTCCTTCCGTCCGGTCAGTATCCCAGCCGTCCAGCATTTTCCAGCCAAACATTTCTTTAAAGTCCTCATAGCACTCTTCGCAAATACAACAGCTTATGTCCTCAGGCACGAACCATCGCTGATAAGGTATATTACGGACTTCCTCCCAACAGAATATACACATTTTCAAATAAGGTGCGTTTATTACAATTTCTTCTCCGTCAGTAGGATTCAAATATTTATCCTTTAAATACTCCACGTCTTTTGCCGCCAGACGCCAATCCTCTTTTTCTGCCATGCCCTACCTCTGCACAAACGACAATCACTCAAGCACTTAAAACTTCTTCCGCACTGGTGTACTGGCCAGATTACTTTCAGCTAAATAGCGCAGAATGAATTTTCAGTCTG
>CAQBGY010000810.1 GCA_948759685.1 uncultured Eubacterium sp. | reverse complement strand
TTGGCGGAGGCGTTAGAAAAACAGGACTTGTTCATCAACTCCACGTTGGCGCAACTCGGATGCAATATCCTGTGGAAGATGTTCCGTAACGGGATGCTGGAACATCACGGGCTGTTTTTGAATCTGGAAACGATGAAGGTTAATTCAATACCAGTGTAAATGGATTTGAAGAATTCAGAAAATTCATATTATATAAACAATGAAAACATTCTCTCTTATCATGCAAATTTGAGCTTCTCAACAAATAGTTTCTGAATAAAAGGTACTAACTTTGCAAGCAAATCAAAGTGGAAACAATATGGAACGATTAGATGTGTTCGATTGCGCGAATATACTTATAGCAAGTTTTTTCACAGACGATAGAGGGTGTGCCCACGAAAATAGGGAGCATACGCTGATTTATCTGATTTCCGGCGAACTGGAAATAGAGGAGCGGGGCAAGAAAACCGTCCTTCATCCGGGAGAGTGCGCTTTCATGCGGCGCGACAACCGTATGTGGTTGCAGAAAAAAGTGGAAGAGGGAAAGCCTTACCGCTCTGTCGTGTTGAAATTCTCACGACCTTTCTTGAAGGAATTTTACCAAACACTCAACCGGCAACAGATTCCCTCTGATTCCAAGCGTGAAAAGGTGAGTCTGCGTGTGCTGCCAAGTAACAGACCGGATATCCGCTCTTTGTTTGAATCGGTTATCCCTTATTTCGATGCCGGAGAAAAGCCGTCGGAAGATGTCTTGAAACTGAAGATGATTGAAGGCGTGTATGTGTTGCTTAATACAGACATTAACCTGTATGCTTCGCTGTTCGACTTTGTGGAACCGTGGAAGATTGACATTCTGGACTATCTGAACGAGAATTATATGTGCGACCTTTCCATGAACGAGATTGCAAGTTACACGGGGCGTAGTCTGGCGACATTCAAAAGGGATTTCGCCAAAATCAGCGACTTGACACCGCAGAAATGGATTATCAAACGACGCTTGGAAGCTGCCCATGATTTGATAAAATCGGGGAAGAAGAAAGTGACGGAAGCCTGTTTCGATGTAGGATTCAAGAATCTGTCTCATTTCTCCAAGATATACAAGGAAGCATACGGAGTTGCCCCATCCATGTAGAATTGAACTTAAAAACAAAATAAATTGAGCCTTGCAGCAAAGCCGTTGTGAGGCTCTCTTTGTACTTTTGCATCCGATAATTGGAAATGTTTTATGCAATATCAAATTAAAAAGTGCAATATGAAAACAAAAGTAATTTCATTGGTTCTATTATCGGTTTTAATGTTCCCGATTATGGCAAAATCACAAGTAAAAATCAAACAGACCGCCGGACGCGATGCGCTCGGTGAGTTCGCACCGGAGTTTGCTCGTCTGAATGATGATGTGCTTTTCGGTGAGGTATGGAGCAGAAATGACCTGTTGTCGCTGCGCGACCGTTCTATTGTTACCGTTGTTGCCCTCATGTCGCAGGGACTGACCGACTCTTCGTTCAAGTACCATCTTGAATCGGCAAAGAAGAACGGCGTAACCAAAACAGAAATGGCCGAAATCCTGACGCACGCCGCATTCTATGCCGGTTGGCCGAAAGCGTGGGCGGCATTCCGCATGGCGAAGGAGGTTTGGACGGACACAACTGACAACACCGCAAGCACCTCGCTCGAATCGTATGCGCAGACCATTATTTTTCCGGTGGGCAAAACCAATGATGCGTATGCCAAATATTTCATCGGGCAGAGCTATGTGGCTCCGGTCGTGACGGAAGGTGTACCCGTAGTGAATGTGACATTTGAGCCGGGTTGCCGCAATAATTGGCACATCCACAAAGCGACGAAAGGCGGCGGTCAGACACTTGTATGCGTGGGCGGTCGTGGCTACTATCAGGAATGGGGCAAAGAACCTATTGAACTTCGTCCCGGAGATTCGGTATATATTCCCGCAGGTGTGAAACACTGGCACGGAGCCGCACCCGACAGTTGGTTTTCGCACCTTGCCATCGAAGTGCCCGGCGAAAAAGCGTCTAACGAATGGTTGGAACCCGTAAATGACAAAGAATATTCAAAATTGAAATAATATGAAACTATTAGCATTGATAATTATGGGATTACTCACCTTCGGCAACTCTGTGAGTGCGCAAACAACAAAAAATAGTAAGAAAATCCTTGTGGCTTATTTCTCCTGCACAGGAACAACGGAAAAAGTGGCGGAAGCCATTGCAAAGGAAACGGGTGGTAAGCTCTATCGGATTACTCCTGCTGAAGCCTATACCTCGGCAGACCTCGATTGGCAGAACAAGAAGAGCCGCAGCTCGGTGGAAATGGCAGACGATAAATCCCGTCCGGCTTTGGGTGGAGAGGCTATTAACCTGAAAGATTATGATGTGGTATTCATTGGTTATCCGATTTGGTGGGATTTGTGTCCCCGCCCAGTCAATACCTTCCTTGAAAAGTACGATTTTTCGGGCAAGACGGTTATCCCATTTGCTACTTCCGGTGGCAGTTCGATTGCAAACAGCGTGAAACAGCTCAAAAAACTCTATCCTAAAGTTGTATGGAAAGACGGAGATCGGAAGAGCGTCGTGTAGGGA
>CAQBGY010000809.1 GCA_948759685.1 uncultured Eubacterium sp. | reverse complement strand
TAACTGCCCCTTATAGGGGCGAGCAAACCACCCGTTTGACGGGTGGTCATGATTTCTCCAAAACCCATACATAGCCATTCTGTCATATGCAGGGTGGCTATTAAATTTTCAGGAAAGGAGGTAAAACGTGATGTCTAAATGTAAGGTAATCGCCCTTGCAAACCAGAAAGGCGGGACGGGCAAGACCACGACTGCCGTAAATTTAGGGGTAGGGCTTGCAAACGAGGTGTAGTGGTATATTAAAATTGCAACACCTGGGAAGGCAATATATAATATTAACCAACAGGAGGAAAAGCAGATGAGCAGGTACTATGATGAACAATTTAAAAGAGAAGTGGCCAAAAAATATCTCAGCGGAGAGAGAACAATGGATATCGTAGAAAAATATGGAGTAACCAAATCCTCCATATACGAGTGGTCACGCAAATATGGTGAAGAATGCCCCGATACCACAGGAAACACAGAGAGTTCGGCATCAAAAGAAATACGGGAACTGAATCTGAAAATAAAAGAGCTGGAAAAAGAAAATTCCTTCCTAAAAAAAGCCGCGGCATTCTTCGCAAAAGAAATCGATTAGTGGTATATCGGTTCATTGATGACAATAAAGATGAATATGGACTCAGATGGTTATGCAGAAAATTCAGTCTTTCAACAAATGCTTATTATAACTATCTCAAAGAACGAAAAAATGACTATAGAAAATGTAAGAGAATCATTTTGAATACAATTAAGAATATATATTATGACAATAACAGAATTATCGGTCACAGGGGAATGGTCATCTTTTTGAAACGGAAAGGAATAAAATCAAGCAAGACCACTGTTCACAGATATATGAATAAAGAATTAAATCTCCACTCTGTAGCAATGCGTACAAGAATAAGATATGTCAGGGGAGAAAAGAATAAAGTATTTCCTAATCTTCTCAACCGGAAATTTAATGCAGAAGAAAAGAATCGGATATGGTGCACAGACTTTACATATATAAGGCTTGGAAATGGCAGGATGCGTTATAACTGCAGTATTATTGATCTGTATGACAGAACAGTCATAAGTTCCGTTAATTCTGATTATATAAATACAGAGCTGGCGATAAAAACATTGGAAACAGCCCTGAGAAATGAAAGACCGGCAGAAGGTCTTATACTTCATAGTGACCAGGGATGTCAGTTTACTTCATGGGCATTTACAGATTATTGTAAAGAAAATGGCACTATTCAGAGTATGAGCCGGGCAGGATGTCCGTATGATAATGCTCCCATGGAGCGTTTTTATAATACCTTTAAAAATGAATTGATATATCAGAATATTTATTACAGTGCAGATACATTAGATGAAGCGGTAAGTCATTATGTATTTTTGTGGTACAACCATGTCAGACCACATTCATACAATGGAGGGCTGACTCCGTTCGAAGCAAGGCACAGGCAGAAATAAGTCCGTCCCAAGTGTAGCAATTTTACTTGACCACTACAACAATTAGGTATGAAGGAGAAAATCAAAAAGAATACTTTTATTCAAAAGATGTTCAAGGAAGCACTACATTCATTTTAGACAATAATGGAGGTTGTAAGCAATCGTATAGTTATACAGATTATGGTGAGACAGAAAAAAACACTGAAAATGATTTTTATAACGAAATCTGCTACACAGGTGGAGTATATGATGAAGTGACAGGACTGTATTATCTCAATGCACGTTATTATAATGCAGATGAAGGTGTCTTTTTAAGTCAAGATACTTATAGAGGTAGTGAGACGAATGCTGCCACATGGAATCTGTATGGATATTGTGCCGGAAATCCAGTGAATTATGTGGACCCTAGTGGACATTGGGTAGTTGGATTGTATATTGAATTGCAAGCTGCGTGTGTACTTGGTGGTGTTTTAAATTTTGGAGTGAATGCTAATGAATACGGATTTAATGTAACAGTTACGCCTGGTTTTCAATTTCAAGTAAATGCATCAGCTAGTATTTCTCTAGCTTTTGTATGGTTCCCAAATATGAAAAGTCTTACGGAATTGTTAGGATGGGGACTTGATTTATCAGCTGCTTATTCATGGGGAGCGTATGTTTCAGCTGGAATATCATTTGACTTTGCAAATATGAGGGGCGGTGCAAAGGGTTCAGGTGGATTTTCTGCAAGTTTGTTCCCAGTTACTTTAGGTTCTAGCTTTACATATACCAAAGAAATAGGATATGTAAGTTATAAATCATTGGATAAAATGAAAAAAAATCAAACCAAAAAGAAGAGTAAATGGGGATTTACATATAAGTATACAAAGAAAAAAAAGTATGTTAAAATCAAAGTGTCTAGATTTAAAAAACCAATAAAATATTATTATAAAAAGAAAAAAATAAAGTTATAATATGAGGTGACAATGATAATAGAAAAAAATAAATTAAAGAAAATGATGAAAAGATCCTTATTTATGGGGATAATCATTTCATTTATGTTTTTTTGCTTTGAAGCATTAGCAATGGTATTAGTGAATAGTTGGGAAAATATAATAATCTTATTAGCAGGATTTGTGTTTGCATTTATTATTGTTTTATTTTTGATTTATTATAATAATAT
>CAQBGY010000808.1 GCA_948759685.1 uncultured Eubacterium sp. | reverse complement strand
AGCGGAAAACAGCGTAAATTAGCACTGGAAACGGAAAAGGGAATATAGTATAATATGAGTTAAGAGGAAGTCCCTTTTCATCAAGGAGGACAAAATGAAAAGGGCAAAACTGAATAACGACAAAATCACTGCTTTATATTGCAGGCTTTCCAAAGACGACGGCACGAACAACGAGAGCATGAGTATCAGCACACAGAAAACCATGCTGAAAGATTATGCAAAGCGCAACGGTTTTCTGAACTGCCAGTTCTACGTTGATGACGGTTACAGCGGTACAAACTACGACCGCCCCGCTTTCCGACAGCTTATCGAGGACATACAGGACGGGGAAGTGTCAACGCTCATCACAAAAGACCTGTCACGTTTGGGGAGGAATTATCTTGAAACGGGTACATATATCGAGGTGTTTTTCCCCAACCACAATGTACGTTACATTGCTATCAATGACGGCGTGGACTCCATAGACAACGCACAAATGGATATTACACCATTCCGCAACATCATCAATGAAATGTACGCAAAGGACACGTCAAGGAAAATCAAGAGCGCACTCCACGCAAGGAGAATGCAGGGCAAGTATATGGCTACTACCGCCCCATTCGGTTATCAGAAAGACGAGAAAGACCATAACCACCTTGTCATTGATGAAGTGACCGCCCCCGTTGTGGAACTGATTTTCTCAATTGCCGAGGAGGGTGTGGGGCTTCACACTATCTGTAACCGCTTGCGTAAGGCGAAAGTGCTGAAACCGAGTTTCTATAAAAAGGAACTGTTTGAGCGTTTTATGGACGAGGAAAAAATGTATGACTGGGATACTGCCTATGTCAGTCAGATATTGCACAATCCCGTCTATGCAGGAAACCTTACTGTTGCGGACAAACCAACTAAGACCATGCGTTCCAAGAAAAGACAGTATATCCCGTATGCGGAGCGTGAAATCATCTATGGCACACACGAACCGATTATCGAGCAGAGCCGTTGGAACACAGTTCAGAAGATTTTGCAGAGCCGACCGCCCGTTATCGGGGAAAGTTCAAGCGGATATGACAACATCTTCCGAGGGGTTATCAAGTGCGCCGATTGTGGGAGTGCCATGCTTGCCAAAGTCGAGCAGAAAAGAAAGCGGAACAATGTATTAGACAAGACTTTCTACTGCTGTACCAAATACCGTAAGTTTGGGAAAGACGGGTGTTCATCACACAACATTGAAGCGAGGACGGTTCACGAAGTTGTGCTTACAGACATTCAGAAACACGCAGGACAGGCATTGACGGACAGGAAAACAATGGTAATGGATATTGCCGAGCGTCTTAATCTCCAAATGTCAGCGGACAGGGAACAGCAGAAAAAGGAACTAAGGCAATGTAAACAGCGTGTGTCGGAGATTGAAAACCTGTATGCCAAACTGTACGAGGACTTGACAAGGGAACTGCTGACCGAAAAGCGTTTCCAGATGTTGTCGGCAAGGTATGACAGCGAGCAGGAGGAACTGACCGCCAAGATAAAGGAACTTGAAAAAAGTGCCATAGCAGACAAGGAGCAGTTATCTTCCATTGAGCAGTTTGCGGAGCAGATAAGCGGTTATGCAGGAATAACGGAACTCAATTTTAAGATAATCAACCAACTTATAGAAAAAATTCTTGTTTCTGAACCCGTAGAAGTTGACGGGCAGAAAATTCAACGACTTACTATCCATTACAAGTTCATAGGGGCATTGGAAACCCTTGAATAATGGATATTTTCTAAGTCACCTATTCCAACTATCCAACAGACGCAGGGCGTGAAGGCGAACTTATCTTCCGCCTTGTGTATGAGATGGCAGGATGCAAGAAACCCATTAAACGGCTCTGGATTTCTTCTATGGAGGAAAGCGCAATCCGTGAGGGCTTTGAGAACCTGCGTCCGGGAAGCGATTATGATAACCTCTACTATTCCGCACTGTGCAGGCAGAGGGCAGACTGGCTTGTGGGATTGAACGGCACAAGGCTGTTTACGGTTCTGTATGGTGGGAAAGTATTAAAGGTCGGCAGGGTGCAGACACCGACGCTTGCAATGTTAGTGGAGCGTGAGGAAAAAATCAGGAATTTCAAAAAAGAACCCTATTATACGGCGCATATCCTGATGGACGGGATTGATGCGGCAACGGAAAGGATAGATGACAAGGCACAGGCAGAGAGCATCGCTGCAGCGTGTGAAAGCAGAGCCGCAACAGTTGTATCCGTCACAAAGGAAACGAAAACCATACAGCCACCGAAGCTCTATGACCTTACCACGTTACAGAGGGATGCGAACCGTTTATTCGGCTTTACCGCAAAACAGACATTAGAGTACACGCAGAGCCTTTATGAGAAAAAGCTGGTTACATATCCCCGCACTGACAGCCAGTATTTATCGGACGATATGGAAGATACGGCAAAGGCTGTGATCGGGGCGGTCTACAAAGCGGTTCTCTTTGGGGAACAGACAGGGGCAGCACCGGATATTAAGAGGGTAATGGACAGTAAAAAGGTAACTGACCACCATGCAATTATTCCCACAATGGAGATTGCCGCCGCTGACCTTTCCGCTGTGCCGGAGGGGGAAA